>CAUJIL010000054.1 GCA_963204845.1 Pseudomonadota bacterium
ACGTGGCGCGTGTGCGGCATGAACACCAGGTAACGCGACGAGACCGAAAGATGGGTGGTGACGCGCGCGCCCTTGCTGCCGAGCGGGTCCTTGACCACCTGCGCCACCACCGACTGGCCCTCGCACACGATGTCACGGATGTCGCGTGTTTCATCGCCACGGACCTCGACGCCCTGCGGATCCAGCGTGACCAGGTCGCTGACGTGCAGGAAGCTCGCACGCTCGAGGCCGATGTCGACGAACGCCGCCTGCATGCCGGGCAGTACCCGCATCACGCGCCCCAGGTAGATGTTGCCGACCAGCCCCTTGTGGCTGCGCCGCTCGACGTAGATCTCCGCGAGCACGCCACTCTCGACCACCGCGACCCGGGTCTGCACGGGCGTCGAGTTGATCAGCATCTCGTCACTCATTGCCCGGCGTGCCCCGCTGCCAGCCTTCGATGCCCGCATCGTGCAGCAAGCGCGCGGTCTCGAAAAGGGGCAGTCCGACCACTCCCGAATAACTGCCCTCGATACGCTCGACGAAGGCCGCGGCGATGCCCTGGATGGCGTAGCCGCCGGCCTTGTCGCGGGGCTCGCCACTGTCCCAGTAACGCCGCATCTCGGCGCGTTCGAGTCGCCGGAACAACACCCGCGTCTCGCTGCAGGCCGTGCGCAGCCCTGCCGGCGTCGCCAGCGCCACCCCGGTCAGCACGGTGTGCGCACGGCCCGACAGCAATTCCAGCATACGCAGCGCCTCCGCGCGCGTCGCCGGCTTGGCGAGCAATTCGCCGCCGGCAGCCACGACCGCCGTGTCGGCACCGAGCACCGGCAGCGGTAACGTAGTGGCGACCAGACCGGCGCCGGCCGCGGCCTTGCGCGCGGCGAGCCGCAGCACCAGCGCCCGGGGATCTTCGAGCGCATGCGGTGATTCGTCGATGTCGACCTGCAGCACCGCGAAACGGTAGCCGAGCTGGTGCAGCAGTTCGCGCCGTCGCGGCGAGGCCGATGCGAGGTGGAAATCCGGCGGCGTGGTGTGCTGCATCGGGTGGCATCGCATCCCGTGGTGGCGTGGCTCAGGAAACGGCCCGCCACTCGTCCAGCGAGCGGTCGCGCGGCGATGCCGGTGTGATCAGCGGCCAGCAGAAGGCCGCGGTCAGGCTGCCCATCAGGAAGATCAGGCTCTGTGTGGGGTGGCCCGCGACGCTCTGCACCCAGCCGGCGAGGATCTGGTCGGTGGCGCAGAGCACGAACACGACCGCCGCCTGCTGGGCCAGCGTGTAGTGCGCCAGCCGGTGGCGCAACAGCAGCGCACCGTAGGCCACCACCGCCAGGGCCAGCGCATGACGCCCGATCACGCCGCCCGACAACACGTCCATCAGCAGGCCGACCAGCCAGGCCGAGAAGATCCCGAAACCGTGCGGGAGCCGCAGTACCCAGTAGACGACCAGCAGCGCGAGCCAGTCGGGTCGCGCCGGCGCCAGCCACGCGGGCAACGGCACGACGGCGCCGAGCAGCGCCGCGAGGACCGTGGCCGTGAACAGCAGGCGCGACGGCTGGTGCGCATCGTCGCTCATGGCCGCGACACTCCGGCCTGCGGCGCCGTTGCTGCGGGCGTTTGCGGCGCAGCGCCCGGCGGCTCCGGCGGATCCACCGGCTCCGACGGCTCCACCGCGGCAGGAGGCGCCAGCGCGGTAACCACCAGCACGTGGCGGCTGCGGTCGAGCTGGGCGCTGGGACGCGCCTGCACGACTGCGAACGCCTTGCCCGGGTCGTTGACCACCGACTCGACCACACCAACCGGGAAACCGCCCGGAAAGCGCTGCTCCAGCTCCGAGCTGACCAGCAGGTCCCCGGGGCGCACGTCCATCGTCGCGGCAACGTGGTCCACGTTCAGCGCATCGATGCGCCCGTCGCCTGCGACGATCACGCGCGCGCCGTTGCGCACCACCTGCGCCGGCAGCGCGTGCATCGCGTCGGTGACCAGCAGCACGCGCGAGCTGAGGCGTCCGACCTCGATCACCTGGCCGTACAGCCCGTAGGCATCGATCACGGCCTGCCCTGGCCGCAGCCCGTCGTGGCGCCCCTTGTCGATGACCACGGTCTGGCTCGAGAGGTCGGGCGAGACACCGATGATCTCGGCCACCAGCACGCGCTCGTCGCGCACCGCGGTGGAGTTCAGCAGCTCGCGCAGGCGCACGTTCTCCGCCGCGATCGCGGCCAGCCGCTGGGTGCGCGCACGCAGCACCAGGGCCTCGGCGCGCAGCGCGCGGTTCTCCTCGAGCAGGGACTCGCGCGTGGAGAGCACCTCGCCCAGCCACGCGAACAGCCGTTGCGGCGCCGAACCCAGCCAGTGCACGGGAACCACCGCGTCGGCCAGCGCGATGCGTGCCGGACCGAGCACCCCGAAACGGCCGTCGGCGAGCATCAGCACCACGGAGGCGAGCACCAGCCCCCCGAGGCGCACGCTCAGGGACGGTCCGCTGCGGAATATGGGCTTTATCGTGTGTCTCCCCGTCGCTGGCGCAACGCGCCGTCGGCCGCCGGCCCGGGGCACCGTGAACCAATCGCGCGCCACGCCCCGGCGCACCAGGTGCCGTGCGGGTACGGCAAGCGCGGCGACCGCACGCCGTTCACTCCGAGGACAGCAGTTCCAGGCGCCGGCGATCCATCATCTCGAGTGCCTTGCCGCCGCCGCGCGCCACGCAGGTGAGCGGATCCTCGGCCACGATCACCGGCAGGCCGGTCTCGCGCGCGATCAGGCGATCGATGTCGCGCAGCAGCGCGCCGCCCCCGGTCAGCACGATTCCACTCTCGGCGATGTCGGCCGCGAGTTCGGGCGGCGACTGCTCGAGCGCGCCCTTGACCGCCTGCACGATGATGTTCAGCGGTTCCTGCAGCGCCTCGAGGATCTCGTCGCTGGTCAGCGTGAACGAGCGCGGCACGCCCTCGGCGAGGTTGCGGCCACGCACGTCGATCTCGCGCAGTGCGCCGCCCGGCATCGCGCAACCGATCTCCTGCTTGATGCGCTCGGCGGTCGCATCACCGATCAGGCTGCCGAAGGTGCGGCGCACGTAGGTCACGATCGCCTCGTCGAAGCGGTCGCCGCCGATGCGCACCGAGTCCGAATAGACCACGCCGTTCAGCGACAGGATCGCGATCTCGGTGGTGCCACCGCCGATATCCACCACCATCGAGCCGCTGGCGTCCTCGACCGACAGGCCGGCGCCGATCGCCGCCGCCATCGGCTCCTCGATCAGGCGCACGTCGCGCGCGCCGGCACCATAGGCCGACTCGCGGATCGCGCGGCGCTCGACCTGGGTCGACTTGCACGGCACGCAGACCAGCACGCGCGGGCTGGGCCGGATGAAGCTGTGCTGGTGCGCCTTGGCGATGAAGTGCTGCAGCATCTTCTCGGTGACCTGGAAGTCCGCGATCACCCCATCCTTGAGTGGACGGATCGCGGTGATGTTGCCCGGCGTGCGTCCGAGCATACGCTTGGCGTCGGCGCCGACCGCCTCGATCGTCTTCTGGCCGTTGTGGACGCGGATCGCGACCACCGACGGCTCGTCGAGCACGATGCCCTGGTCGCGCACGTAGATGATCGTGTTCGCGGTGCCCAGGTCGATCGACAGATCGTTGGAAAAAAGACCCCGGATTCTCTTGAACATACGTCCCGTCTGTCTGGCGGATGGAGCGTGGGGCCACCGCGAGGGTGGCAGGGAGGGAGCGCCGTCGGTTTCTGGACGGTCCCTGGATATGTTAAGTTTACGCCCCCTGACGCCCCGACGGCGACTTAAATTTCGGGGTATTCCACCCGCCCGCACGTCGCGGCGAGCCCTCCGGCTCCCGCCGGTCGTGCCTTGTTCCGGACGAGTGCCGATGTCGATCAGTGAACAGCAGCTGGCCCGCGTCGCCGAACTGGCGCGCATCCGCCTCGATGCGGCGACGGTGACCGAGGTCACCCGCCGCATCGGTGACATCCTCGCGATGATCGACCAGATGGGCGCCGTGGACACCACCGGAGTCGCACCGATGGCGAATCCGCTCGACGCCACCCAGCGCCTGCGCGTCGACGAGATCACCGAGACCGACCGGCGCGAGCGCTTCCTCGCCATCGCGCCGCTCAGCGAGGAGGGGCTCTATCTGGTGCCGCGCGTGATCGAATGAGACGCACGCGAATCCACCCCGGCCGCATCACCGCAGGACCCGTCCGCCATGCATGAACTCTCACTCGAGGCGATCCGCAACGGCCTCGCGCGGCGCGAATTCTCCGCGCTCGAGATCACCACCCACTTCCTGGACCGCATCGCACGCATCGACCCGCAGCTGAACGCGTTCATCACGGTCGACCGCGAGGCGGCGCTGGCCGGCGCGCGCGCCGCCGACGCCGCGCTCGCCGCCGGCACCGCAGGGCCGCTGGGCGGGGTCCCGCTCGCGCACAAGGACATCTTCTGCACCGACGGCATGCGCACCTCCTGTGGCTCGCGCATGCTCGACAATTTCGTGCCGCCGTACGACGCCGCGGTCGTCGAACGCCTGGCCGCCGCCGGCTGCGTCACGCTCGGCAAGACCAATATGGACGAGTTCGCGATGGGCTCGTCGAACGAGACCAGCTACTACGGCCCGGTACGCAACCCGTGGGACCGCGAACGGGTGCCGGGCGGATCCTCGGGCGGCTCGGCGGCGGCGGTCGCGGCCCGCCTCGCCCCGGCCGCCACCGCCACCGACACCGGAGGCTCGATCCGCCAGCCGGCCGCGCTGTGCGGCCTGACCGGGATCAAGCCGACCTACGGTCGTGTCTCGCGTCACGGCATGATCGCCTTCGCGTCCAGCCTCGACCAGGGTGGCGTGCTGGCACGTTCGGCGGCCGACGCCGCGCTGCTGCTCGGTGCGATGGCCGGCTTCGACCCGCGCGACTCGACCAGCATCGACGCGCCGGTGCCCGACTACCGCGCGAGCCTCGACGCGGACCTCGCGGGACTGCGCATCGGCGTGCCGAAAGAGTACCTCGATGCCGGCCTGCACCCGGGCACCGAGCGCGCGGTGCGCGCCGGGCTGGCCGAACTCGAGCGTCTCGGTGCGCAGGTGCGCGAGATCAGCCTGCCGCATTCGCCGCTGTCGGTGCCGGCCTACTACGTGATCGCGCCGGCGGAGTGCTCGACCATCCTCGCCCGCTTCGACGGCGTGCGCTACGGCTACCGCTGCGCCGATCCGCAGGATCTGTTCGACATGTACGCGCGCTCGCGCGCCGAGGGCTTCGGCGACGAGGTCAAGCGCCGCATCCTGGTGGGCACCTACGCGCTGTCGGCCGGCTACTACGATGCCTACTACCGCAAGGCGCAGCAGATCCGCCGCCTGATCGCGCAGGACTTCCACGCCGCGTTCGCCGAGGTCGACGTCATCGCCGGCCCCGCCTCGCCGTCACCGGCGTTCCGCTTCGGCGAGAAGAGCACCGATCCGGTCACCATGTACCTCGAGGACATCTACACGATCGCGGCCAACCTCGCCGGTGTGCCGGCGCTGTCGGTGCCGGTGGGCCTGGTCGACGGCCTGCCGGTCGGCATGCAGCTGATCGGCCGGCATCTCGACGAGGCGCGGATCCTGAACGTCGCACACCGCTTCCAGCAGGCGACCGACTGGCACCTGCGCCGGCCGGGCGGCATCGACTGAACACCTGGCGGGGACAGCACATGGAATGGGAAACGGTGATCGGGCTGGAGGTGCACGTCCAGCTCGCCACGCGCACGAAGATCTTCTCCGGCGCCTCGACGCGCTTCGGCGCGCCGCCGAACACGCAGGCCTGCGCGGTGGATCTCGCGATGCCGGGCACGCTGCCGGTGCTCAACGCCGAGGCGCTGCGCATGGCGGTGTGCTTCGGGCTCGCGATCGAGGCCTCGATCGCGCCGGTATCGGTGTTCGACCGCAAGAACTACTTCTATCCCGACCTGCCGAAGGGCTACCAGATCAGCCAGCTCGACCACCCGATCGTCAGCGGTGGCCGCGTCCGCATCGAACTGCCCGACGGCAGCTCGAAGACGATCCGTGTCACCCGCGCGCATCTGGAGGAAGACGCCGGCAAGTCGCTGCACGAGGACTTCCACGGCCTGACCGGGATCGACCTGAACCGCGCCGGCACGCCGCTGCTCGAGATCGTCTCCGAGCCGGAGCTGCGCAGCGCGCAGGAGGCGGTGGCGTATCTGAAGCAGATCCACTCGATAGTGCGCTACCTCGGCATCTCCGACGGCAACATGGCCGAGGGCTCGCTGCGCTGCGACGTGAACATCTCGCTGCGCCGTCCCGGCGCGACCGGGTTCGGCACGCGTACCGAGATCAAGAACGTGAACTCCTTCCGCTTCGTCGAGAAGGCGATCGCCGTCGAGCGCGAGCGCCAGGCCGAGATCCTCGAGCAGGGTGGACAGGTGGTGCAGGAGACGCGGCTCTACGACCCGGTGCGCAACGAGACGCGCGCGATGCGCTCCAAGGAAGTCGCACACGACTACCGCTACTTCCCGGAGCCCGACCTGCTGCCCGTGAGCGTGGACCGGCAGTTCATCGAGGCCGTGCGCGCCACGCTGCCCGAGTTGCCGGACGCGAAGGCGGCGCGCCTGCGCACCGATTACGGCTTGCCCGCCTACGACGCCAGCGTGCTCTGCGCGAGCCGCGAACTCGCGGATTATTTCGAAGGCGTGGTCGCCACCTGCGGCGATGCCAAGACCAGCGCGAACTGGGTGATGGTCGAGCTGCTCGGCCTGCTGAACCGCGAGAACCTCGAGATCGGCGCCAGCCGCGTGGCCGCCGATGCGCTCGGCACGCTGATCCGGCGCATCGCCGACGGCACCATCTCGGGCAAGATCGCCAAGGCCGTGTTCGAGGCCATGTGGGCCGGCGAGGGCGATCCGGATGCGATCATCGCCGCCCGCGGGCTGCGCCAGCTCGCCGACAGCGGCGCGATCGAGGCGATCGTCGATGCGGTGCTGGCGGCGAACGCGGCGCAGGTCGAGAGCTACCGCGCCGCCGAGGCGCAGAAACGCGTGAAAATGTTCGGCTTCTTCGTCGGACAGGTGATGCGCGAAAGCAAGGGCAAGGCGAATCCGCAGCAGGTCAACGAACTGCTGCGCCGCAAACTGGACGGGGAATGACCGCGATGCTGCGCAAGGAAAAGAAGAAGGTCGTCGACGAGGTCTGGACCGACGAACGGATCCGGCGCTTCCTGCACCTGCTGCCGCCCGACGGCATCGACGCCGACTTCCACCGCCTGCGCCGCGCCTACCAGGCGATGCGCCCGGAGGACTTCGAGGACTTCATCGCGATGTTCGTCGCCGAGGGCGGACGCCTGGACGCGCGCGGCCCCGAAGGCCAGACGCTGCTCGAGGAACTCGCCCGCCATCGCCACGGCGACGCCTTCGCCGCGATCCTTCGCCAGGCCACGCAAGCGTAGATCCGGGCTTGCCCGGACGTGAATTGTTCGGCCACAGGCCGAACCTACGTGCTCCCGTCTGCGCCGTGCCGGGTCAAAGCCCGTAGGTCCGGGCTGTGCCCGGACGTGAATTGTTCGGCCACCGGCCGAACCTACACCGGACATCTGTTCGGCCACAGGCCGAACCTACACCGGACATTTGTTCGGCCGCAGGCCGAAGCTACCGGCGGCGATGGGGAAGCAGCATTTCCGGATCGGGGTGCACGCAGGGAAGTTTCTGCCCCAGCAGCTCCTCGATCGGCGGCAGCAGGAAGGCGTCGTCCTCGCAGGCGAAGCTGATCGAGATGCCGCTGGCGCCGGCCCGGCCGGTGCGCCCGATGCGGTGCACGTAATCGTCGGCATCCTCGGGCAGCGTGTAGTTGACCACGTGGGTAACGCCCTCGACGTGGATGCCGCGCCCCGCCACGTCGGTGGCGACCAGCACGCGGAAGCTGCCGTCGCGGAAGGCCTCGAGCGTCTTGACGCGCTTGGGCTGGGGCACCTCGCCAGACAGGATGCCGCAACTGATCCCGGCGCGCTCCAGGCGCTCGTGCAGGCGGCGCACCTGGTCGCGGCGGTTCGCGAACACCATCACGCTGGCCGCCTCCGGCTGCTTCAGGAGGTTCAGCAGCAGATCCAGCTTGCGCTCGGCCTCGACCAGATAGACGATCTGCTCCACGTCCTTCGACGCCACCCGGTCGGGTTCGATCTCGACCCGCACCGGGTCGTGCGTCCACTGGTCCGACAGGCGCACCACCTCCTCGGTGAAGGTGGCGCTGAAGAACATGGTCTGGCGGTGCGACTTCGGCGGGGTCTGGCGCACGATGCGGCGCACCTGCGGGATGAAGCCCATGTCGAGCATGCGATCCGCCTCGTCGATGACCAGCAGCTCGACGCGATCGAGGTGCACCTGGCGCTGGCTGTGGAAATCCATCAGCCGGCCCGGCGTGGCGACCAGGATATCGACCAGGCGGTGTTCGAGCTGCTGGCGCTGGCGATCGTAGTCGACGCCTCCGATCAACGTGACGATGTGCATGTCCGTGTGCCGCGCCAGATCGGTGGCGTCCTTCGCGATCTGCAGCACCAGCTCGCGTGTCGGAGCAATGACCAGCGCGCGCGGCTCCCCGACGTAGCGCGGCTCCTCGGGCGGCGTGTTCAGCAGATCGGTAAGGATCGTGAGCAGGAACGCCGCCGTCTTGCCGGTGCCGGTCTGCGCCTTGCCGATGCAATCATGCCCGAGCAGCGTATACGGCAGCACCTCCTGCTGGATCGGCGTACAGTACGCGAAGCCGAGATCGTCGACCGCGCGCAACAGCGGCTCGGGCAAGCCGAGCTCGCGGAATGTCACGCTGGGCCTTGGGGCGGGGCCCGCCGCCGCGGTCTGTTCCTGCATCTTGTCCGTCCGTTGCTGCGCCAATCCGCGAGCTTAATGGCTGCACCGGCGGGGCCGCAATCGCACACGGGGCGAACTCCAGCTTATTACCGCTGGCGAGCGGCAGCGCCGCCCATATAGAATCCGTCCGCAGAGAACCCGCCCCATGGGGCAATCCGCATTGTCGGCAAGAAGAGCAAAGCCAGGCTGACTGTCGCATGACGCTCGTTTCCGCCCGCACAGCACCACGCGTCCTGCTCGCCGCCGAGGATCCGCTCGCAACGCAGCTGTTGCGCAGCCTGCTGCGCGCGCTGCCCGAACCACGGCCGGAGCTGATCACGACCGAGCCGGGCTCGGCCACCTGGAGCGCGGCGCTCACCCACTGCGACGTCTGTTTCCTTTCCTTCGCCGGCGGCGAACGCCCGCTCGCCGCCACGGTGGCGCAGATCGCTTCGATCGCGCCGGGACTGCGCGTGGTCGGCGTGCTCGGCGCGCAGGATCGCTTCGGGGACCGCGCCGAGATCGTGCAGGCGCTGCGCGCCGGTCTCGGCGAGATCGTGCTGCTCGAGGAACTGTCGCTGGCGGCGCTGCGCGAATTGATCGCGCCGCGTCGTCCGGGCCTCGCGCCGCCACCCGCCAGCGATGCCCTGCAGCTGGGAAGCACGGCCGAGCCCCCACGTCCGGCGTCCGCGCCTGCCGGCACCCTGCCCGCGGGCGCCGCAGCCACGGGCAGCTGGCGCATCACGCTGAGCGAGCAGCGCGCCGCGTTCGACGCCGCGACCCTCGAACGCCTCGGCCATGCTCCGGGAACGGTGGGCAACACGCTCGGGGACTGGAAGGCGCTGATCCATCCCGAGGACATCGACCGCCTGGTCGCCGAGGTCCACGGCGTGCTGAACGGTTCGGCGCCACCGCACCCGATCGGGTACCGGCTGCGCGCCGCGGACGGCGACTGGGTAGCGGTGGTGTCGGACGACATCGCAGTCGAGCTCGACGACCACGGCTCGCCGCGCGCGATCAGCGGCCATTTCTACGAAACCGCCGCACGGCCGGCCGCGGCCGTGGTGGCACACGTCGAGTCGCTGGCGTCACCACCTCCGGCCACGGGTGGTGAAACGGAAGGACTGGCCGAACGGCTGGCGACGGCGGTGATGCGACTGCGCCGTGATGCCTCGGGGGTGTTCCGCGTCGTCTGGAGCAACCCGGCGGCCGGCGCGCTCGAACAACGCGAACCGGAGCTGCTGCAGGGGCTGCGGCCCGCCGAGTTCACGCCACCTTTCGACGGTTTCGATCTCGAGGACGCGCTGGCGCGCGTGCACCAGACCGGCATCGCCGAGGCGCGCGAGGCGATGGCGCTGGGCCGCGGCGAGCAGCCGCACTGGCGCAGCTACCGCATCACGCGACTCGACGACGGTGATGTCCTGCTCGAGTCCGCCGACATCAGCGAGCACGTCGGGCTGCGCGTCACGCGGCGCATGCAGGACGAAATGGCGCAATACCTCGTGCGCGCACTGCCGCTCAGCGCGCTGCTGGTCGACGAGCACGGGCGCGTGGTGCAGAGCGTGTCGGTTGCCGGTGGCACGCTCGGCACCGACCCCCGGGTGCTCGAAGACCGCATGCTCGGCGAACTGCTGGGCGCCAACGCCGGCGCCGAGTGCCGGCTGCAGATCCAGAAGACACTGAACACCGGGCGCATCGCCAGCGCGGTTTACGCGGTCGAGGCCCCTGAAGGGCCCCAGTGGCTGGCCTGCCACTCGGCGGCGGTGCGCGGGCGCCCGGGCATGCCGCAACGCGCGCTGCTGACGCTGCAGGACGTCAGCGAATCGGTGCGCGACCTGAACGAGGCGCGCCTCGCACGCGACCAGCTGCGCGCCGCGATCCGGCGCATTCCGGTGCCGTTGTTCCTGAAGGACCTCGACGGCCGCTACGTCGCGATCAACCCCGCGTTCGGCGAGCTCTACGGCGTCGAGGAGAGCATGCTGCTCGGCAAGACGGACCTGGAGGTATTCCCCGACGAGCTCGCGATGGAATTGCACGAGGCCGACCGCCGCGTCGGCGCCGCCGGCGCTGGCGGCCCGCTGATCGAGCTGCGCGTGGCCGGCCAGGGCGAACGCCGCGGCGAGCACTGCTGGTTCGGTTTCGCGGTCGGCGAGCCCGGCCAGCCACCGACCGGCAGCGGCTGCCTGCTGGTCGCACTGGCCGCACTGCCGCTGCCGGCACGCCAGGACGCACCACTGGCGCCCGCCAGCGACGAGCAGGCGCCGCCCGGTGACCGTATCGACGACGCCACCGCGTCGGTGGTCGGGCGCGTGGAGCAGGTGCTGGTCGAAGCGGGCGACTACGCCGACGTGCTGCGCCGGCTGGAACAGCTGGCGGAGACCACGATGCACGCGCAGGCGCTGATCCACGAGGTCGCCGGCACGGCGGAGGTCTCGGCCGGCGCGCCGCTCACCGCGCTCACGCCGCTCGCGCAGAACATCGTCGACCTCGAGCGCGTGCTGCTGCCAGCGTCGGCGCGCCTCGAGAACGAATTCGCCGCCGGGCTGCCGCTGGCGCACTGCGATCCGCTGGTATTCCACCAGGTGCTGCTGCGCGGGATCCGCCACGCGCGGCGCGGACTGGCCAGCGACGGCACGCTGGCGATCCGCCTGCGCGCGGTGAACTCGCCACGCCGCGCCTGCGTGTCGTGCCGCGAGGGTTTCGAGGGCCAGCACGTCGAACTGGTGATCGAGGACAGCGGCGCGATGCTGAGCGAGCAGGACGTTCGCGCGCTGGCAGAACGCCACAGCGCCGACGCGCCGGCCGCAGGCCCGCTCGACGACCTCGCCGGGATCCACTCCCTGGTGCACGGCCAGGGCGGGCACCTGCAGATCCAGCAGAGCCTGCCGGCCGGCAATTCGCTGCACGTCTACTTCCGCGCGGCGAGCAGCGAACGCAACGGCGAGCGCGAGGGAGCGTCACGCTCGACGGTGACGCGCTTTCCGTTCGTGCGCCTGCGCGACCCGCGCAATCCATCCTGATTCAGCCGCAGACGGGGCACTCCGCGCGCCTGGCGATGCGCAGGCGATGAAAGTCGAGCGCGAGCCCGTCGAACACCAGCAGCTCGCCGGGCACCACGCTGCCCGCGCCGCACAGCAGCTTCAGCGCCTGCAAGGCCTGCAGCACACCCATGGTGCCGACCACCGGCGCCGCGATGCCGTTGTTCGCGCAGGCGAGCGCCCCCTCGTCGCGGGCATCCGGATACAGGCACTCGTAGCAGGCCGTCCCGGGCACGCGCGGATCGAACACCGCGAGCTGGCCTTCCCAGCCGATCGCCGCCGCGCTCACCAGCGGCACCCGGTGGCGCCGCGTGGCGGCGTTGATCGCGCGTCGCGACGGTCCGTTGTCGCAGCAGTCGAGCACCAGGTCGACGTGCGGCAGCAGACGATCGAGCAGTTCCGCGTCGGCCCGGCAGACGAAGGTCTCGACGCAGACGCCGGGATTGAGGTCGCCGAGCGCGGCAGCGGCCGACTCGGTCTTGCACGCACCGATGCGTCCGCTGCCGTGGATCACCTGCCGTTGCAGGTTCGACAGTTCGACGCGATCGGCATCGACCAGCAGCAGCCGTCCCACGCCGCTGGCCGCCAGATACAGCGCGGCCGGCGAGCCCAGCCCGCCCAGGCCGACGATCAGCACGCGCGCATCGATCAGCCGCTGCTGGCCGGCGACGTCGATCGCCGGCAACAGGATATGGCGGCTGTAACGCAGCAGTTCCTCGTCGTTCATTCTCCCGCGCTCCCGGATGGCGTAAACGGTCCGGCGCTGCGCCCCTGCGTCACCCGCTCGTGGCCGGCCAGATCACGGCGGGTCGCGATCGCGGCGAAACCGGCCGCGGCGAACATCTCACGCAGCGCCTCGCCCTGGGCTGCCCCGTGCTCGCACAGCAGCCAGCCGCCGAGGTTCAGATGCGCCCGCGCCCGGGTGACGATCTCACGCAGCGCGTCCAGTCCGTCGACGCCCGCGACCAGCGCGTGGCGCGGCTCACGGCACACCCCCGGCGCCGCCAGGCACGGATCGTCCTCGGCGACATACGGCGGGTTCGCCACCACCAGATCGAAGCACCGCCCCTGCAGGCCGGCGAACCAGTCGCCTGGCGCGAAGTCGACGTTGTCGAGCGCGAGCCGCTCGGCGTTGGCGCGTGCCAGGCGCAGCGCGGCCGGGTCACAGTCGACGCCGAGCACTCGCCACGCGGGGCGCTCGCTCGCGAGCGCCAGCGCGATCGCGCCACTGCCGGTACCCAGATCGAGCACCTCGGCCACGTCGGCCGCCACGCGCGCGAGCGCGAGCTCGACCAGCAGTTCGGTCTCCGGGCGCGGCACCAGCGTGCTGCCGTCGAGCACGATAGCGAGCGACCAGAACTCCTGCCGACCCAGCAGGTACGCCACCGGTTCGCCGGCCTGGCGCCGTGCGAGCAGTGCGTGGTAGCTCGCACGCGCCGCGGCATCGACCGTTGTCTCCGGACGCGCGTAGAGCTGCGTGCGTGTCGACCCGAGCACGTGCGCGAGCAGCAGTTCGGCGTCGAGCCGCGCATCCGGCGTCGCGAGGCGCTCGCACGCCGCGGCGAGCAGCGCGCCCACCGTTGCCGGCAGCGCCTCGGCCGCGCTCATTCGGCCAACGCCGCGAGCTGCTCGGCCTGGTATTCGCCGAGCAGCGGATCGATCACGCAGTCGAGGTCGCCCTCGAGAATCTCGGGCAGGCGGTACAGCGTGAGGTTGATGCGATGGTCAGTGACCCGCCCCTGCGGATAGTTGTAGGTGCGGATACGCTCCGAACGGTCGCCGCTGCCCACCTGCAGCCGGCGCTCGCTGGCCTGCGCGTCGGCCTGCTGCTGCTGCGCGCTGGCAAGCAGTCGCGCCTGCAGCAGCGCCATCGCGCGCGCACGATTCTTGTGCTGCGAGCGCTCGTCCTGGCATTCGACCACGATGCCGCTCGGCAGGTGCGTGATGCGCACCGCCGAATCGGTGCGGTTCACGTGCTGCCCGCCGGCGCCCGAGGCGCGGTAGGTGTCCACGCGCAGGTCCGCCTTGTTGATCTCGATCGCCTCGATCCCGGCCACCTCGGGCAGGATCGCGACCGTGCACGCCGAGGTGTGGATGCGGCCCTGCGACTCGGTCGCCGGCACGCGCTGCACGCGGTGAGTGCCGGATTCGAATTTCAGCCGCGAGAACACGTCGGCCCCCGACACCAGCGCGATCACTTCCTTGTAGCCACCGTGCTCGCCGGGGCGTTCGCTGATCGTCTCGAGCTGCCAGCCGCGCCGATCGGCGTAGCGCGCGTACATGCGCAACAGGTCGCCGGCGAAGATCGCCGCCTCGTCGCCGCCGGTGCCGGCGCGGACCTCGAGGAAGACGTTGCTGCCGTCGCGCGGGTCGCGTGGCAGCAGCAGCTTCTGCAGTTCGAGCTCGAGCGCCTCGCGCCGCCCGGCGCCGGCCGCGAGCTCTTCGTCGGCCATCGCGCGCAGTTCCGGGTCGGCGTCGCCCGCGAGCGCCTGCGCGGTGTCGATATCGGCGAGTACCTGGCGGTAGCGCGTGAAGGCCTGTACCACCGCCTCGATTTCCGCGTACTCGCGCCCCAGCGCGCGAAACCGCGTTTGGTCGGCGATGGTGTCGGCCTCGGCGAGCAGCGCAGTGAGTTCCTGGTAGCGTTCCCCGAGTCCCTCGAGCCTGCGGTACAGCGACTCTTTCATGATTCCTCGCCGCCGTCCTCGCCCGCCTGCGCGTCCAGTCCGAACAGGCGCCGGCTCCAGTCGATCAGCTCGCCGCGCCCTTCGGCTGCCGCGCGGCGCAGTTGCACCGTGGGCTCGTGCATCAGCTTGTTGGTGAGATTGCGTGCCAGCTGGGCGAGCAACTGCTCGGCGTCCGTGCCGCCACGCAGCTGGCGCAGCGCGCGCTCCAGTTCGCTGTCGCGCAGCTGTTCGCCACGCGCACGGTAGTCGCGCAACGTGCCGACCGCCTCCAGGCTGCGACAGCCGCGCCGCCACGCCTCGACGCCCGCGGCGACGATCGACGCGGCACGCTGGGCCTCGCCCTCGCGGGCGCGGCGGTTGTCGTCGATGATCTGCTCGAGGTCGTCGACGCTGTAAAGGTACACGTCCGACAGCTCCCCGACCTGCGGCTCGATGTCACGCGGCACCGCGATGTCGACCATGAAGATCGGTCGGTGGCGGCGCTGGCGGATCGCCTGTTCGACGGTACCCTTGCCGATGATCGGCAGCTGGCTCGCGGTGGAGCTGATCACGATGTCGGCGCGCGCCAGCGAGGCCGGGATCTCCGACAGCAGGATCGCCTCGCCCCCGAAGCGGCCCGTGACCTGCTCGGCACGCGCCAGCGTGCGATTGGCGACGATCAGGCGCGACACGCCGGCCTCGGTGAGGTGACGGGCGACCAGCTCGATCGTCTCGCCGGCGCCGATCAGCAGCGCCGTGGTCGATCCGAGGTCGGTGAAAATGTGGCGCGCCAGCTTGACGGCCGCGAACGCGACCGACACCGGATTCTCGCCGATCGCGGTCTCGCTGCGCACCTGCTTGGCGACGGCGAACACGTGGCTCAGCGCGCGCGCCAGTTCGGGCCCCACCGATCCCGCGTGCCGTGCGGTGGCGTAAGCGGACTTGATCTGGCCGAAGATCTGCGGCTCGCCGATCACCATCGAATCGAGGCCGCAGGCGACTTCGATCAGGTGGCGCACCGCATCGGCGTCGCGCAGACGGTACAGGCAACGCTCGACGTCGGCGCGGGCGACGTGGTGCGAACCGGCGAACCAGTCGACCAGCCGCTCCTCGGCGGCGAGTTCGGCGCCGGTGCTCGCAATCAGTTCGGTGCGGTTGCAGGTCGACAGGATCACGACCTCGGCCGCGCCACCGGCCGCACAGGCACGCTGCAGCGCCTCCGGCACCTGCTCGGGGGCGAAAGCGACGCGCTCGCGCACCGCGACCGGCGCGGTGGTGTGGTTCAGTCCGACGACCAGCAGGCTCATGAATGAAAAGCTACTCCCCCGCGCGAGCGCCGCAGGCCGCGAACAGCACTCCAACGGGGCGGGACAGGGATCAGGAACGGGCGGGAAGTGTATCAATTCACAGGCAAATTGTGCAGAATCCGGCCATGATGGCGCCTCACCAGAGCCAATCGCGCGCCGTTGCGCGCCACCCCATGAGCACGCCGACCCAGCCGCCATCGTCCCCGTTACCCGCCGTTCGCGCCTTCGCCGCCGCCCTGCTGGTCGCGGTGCTCGCCGGCTGCACCGCCAATCCGGATACCCCGGAGCGTCCCGCGGCGCCGCCGGCTGCCGAGCCGGTCGCCGCCACGCCGGTGCCCCAGCGCCCGTTCCCGCGCGACGCGCTGTACGGACTGCTGGTCGCCGAGTTCGCGATTCGCCGCGGCGCGCTGGACCTGGCGCTGCAGAACTACCTCGAGCAGGCGCAAACCACGCGCGACGCCGGCGTCGCCGCGCGCGCCACCCGCATGGCGCGCTACCTCGGCTCCGAGGAGACCACGCTGCAGCTGGCGCTGCTGTGGAGCGAGCTGGAGCCGCAGAACCCCGAGGCGCGGTTCACGGCCGCCACCGCGCTGGCGCGCGCCGGCCGTGCGCGCGAGGCCTTCGACCAGATGCACGCCCTGCCCGCCGCGGCCGGGCCCACCAACTTCGCGGGCATCGCCGCCAGCGCGCTCGATCTCCCGCAGCCCGATCGGGAGGCGATGCTGGTCGAACTGCAGCGGCGCGAAGACCCCAGCGCCGACGTGCTGATCGCCAGCGGCCTGCTGCTGCAGAGCCTGGAGCGCAACGACGAGGCGCTGGCCAGCGCCGAGCGCGTGCTCGCCGAGGATCCGGACCATTTCCAGGCGCTGCTGCTCAGTGCGCAGGTGCACCACAACCTCGGCGACCCGGCGGCCGGCAACGCGGCGATCGAGCGCGCGCTGCAACGCAACCCGGACGATCGTCGCCTGCGCCTGCAGTACGCGCGACTGCTGGCGCGCTCGGACCTCGCAGCAGCCGAAGCACAGTTCCGCGTGCTGCTCGAACAGGACCCGGCCGATGCCGAGGTGCGTCTTGCGCTGGCGCTGGTATACCGCGAATCGGGGCAGTTCGACCGCATGAGCGAGGAACTGAACACGCTGCTCGCCGAGGGCAACCAGGCGAGCGCCGCGCACTTCTATCTGGCGCAGGACGCCGAGCGCCGCGAGGACAGCGAGGACGCGATCCGCCACTACCTCGAGATCCGCCCCGGCCCGACGTTCATGGCCGCCGCGACGCGTGCGGCCGAGCTGCTGATCGAGAGCCGCGGGATCGAGGAACTCGGCAATGCGTTCGTGGCGCTGCGTGAGCGCTGGAGCGCGCAGGCGCTGCCGCTCACGCTGCTCGAATCGGAACTGCGCGTCGAACAGGACGATCTGGTCGGCGCCGCGCGGCTGCTCGACGCCGCGCTTGCCGAACGCCCCGACGAGCCGGCGCTGCTGTACGCGCGCTCGCTGGTCTCGGAGCGCCGTGGCGACGTCGCGGCGGTGGAGCGCGACCTGCGCCACATGCTGCGCCTCGACCCGCAGAACGCGTTGGCGCTGAACGCGCTCGGCTACTCGCTGGCGAACCTGACGCCGCGCCACGCGGAGGCCCTCGAACTCATCGAACGCGCGCTCGCGCTGCAGCCCGACGACCCGGCGATCATCGACAGCATGGGCTGGGTGCTGTACCGGCTGGGCCGGCACGACGAGGCGCTGGTGCAGTTGCGCCGTGCCTTCGAGGCCTTTCCCGACCACGAGGTCGCGGCGCACCTCGGCGAAGTGCTGTGGGTGAGCGGCGCACGCGAGGAGGCACGCGA
This sequence comes from Pseudomonadota bacterium, assembly GCA_963204845.1. GTDB lineage: Bacteria > Pseudomonadota > Gammaproteobacteria > Pseudomonadales > UBA5518 > UBA5518. The sequence continues at coordinate 17,658 of CAUJIL010000054.1, forward strand.
GGTCTGGCGCCAGGGGCTGCAAACCCGGCCCGACAGCCACCTGATCCTCGACACCATGCGCCGGCTCGGCGCGCAGCCGTCGCCGTGAGCGCGCGCCACATCCTGCTGCTGGTGGTGACGCTCGCGCTTGCCGGTTGCGGCATCACGCCGCGCGCCCCCGCGCCGCCGGCCGACTGGGAACGCAATGCCGCCGCGCTGGCCGCGCGCGACGACTGGACGCTGAGCGGCAAGATCGGCGTGCGCGCGCCAGCGGGCAACGGCGCGGCGACACTCGACTGGTCGCAACACGGCGAGGCGTGGCGGCTCGTGCTCGGCGGCGCGCTCGGCATGGGCCGGCTGGTGCTCGACGGCGGCACCGACGGCATCGCGTGGCGCGACGCGCGCGGGCGTGCCGGACACCACGCCGACCCCGACGCCCTGGTTGCGGAGCTCTGGGGCTGGCCACTGCCGGTGGCGGCGCTGCGGTACTGGGTGCGCGGCATCCCGCAGCCCGGCGTCGCGGTGGAGCAGCCCGCATTCGCCACCGCGGGCCCGAGCCGCTTCGCGCAGGCGGGCTGGCGCATCGAGGCCAGCGAGCACCGCGCCGTGGACGGCCTGGCGCTGCCGACACGGCTGCGGGTGAGCGGCTACGGCGCCGTGCTGACGCTGGTGGTTCGCGAGTGGTCGCTCGGCGAGCTGTGAAGCACGCACTGCGCCTGCCCGCGCCGGCCAAGCTGAACCTGTTCCTGCACGTCACGGGGCGGCGCAGCGACGGCTATCACACGCTGCAGACCGTGTTCCAGCTGCTCGATTTCTGCGACGAACTCGAGTTCGTCGCGAGCACCGGACCGGACATCGAACTCGCGGGCGGTGTGCCGGGAGTCGCCGCCGAGGACAACCTTGTGGTGCGCGCAGCGCGCGCTCTCGCCGCGCGCTGCGCGGTGCGCCGCGGCGCGCGGATCCGCTTGCACAAGCGCATCCCGCACGGTGGCGGGCTCGGCGGCGGCAGCTCCGACGCCGCCACCACGCTGCTGGCGCTGAACCGGCTGTGGGAATGCGGGCTGTCGCTGGAGGAGCTGGCGCAGATCGGCGTCGGACTCGGGGCCGATGTGCCGGTGTTCGTGCACGGGCGCAGCGCGTGGGCCGAAGGCATCGGCGAGCAGCTCGCGCCGATCGCGCTGCCGTCGCGCTGGTACCTCGTGATCCGCCCCGGATGCGCGGTGAATACTGCCGCGATTTTCGCGGACCGGGAATTGACACGTAATACCCCGCTCACGACAATAGCGGCCTTTTTGACGGACGGACATCGCAACGATTGCGAGGCCGTGGTCAGGAAAAAGTATCCGGAGGTCGATCGCGCGCTCGCGTGGCTGGGCACCTTCGGGGAAGCACGGATGAGCGGCACCGGCAGTTGCGTCTTCGCGGCGTTCGCGGACGCGCCGGCGGCGCGCGAGGTGGCCGCCCGCGTGCCGGCCGGGTGGGATCGCTTCGTCGCCCGTGGCATCGACCGTTCTCCGGCGCACGAGGCATTGTTCGACTGAATCGACTGGGGCGTCGCCAAGTGGCTAAGGCAGCGGGTTTTGATCCCGCCATTCGTAGGTTCGAGTCCTACCGCCCCAGCCAGTCGACTGGTCCGGGAACACGCCAGCGGGACCCGCGAACGCCATGATCCGCCTGCCCACGCCCGCGCACCGCGCCAGCCAGCGAAACACCGACCTTGCGTAATCCGGTCACCAGCAGGAACCCCGACGTGTCAGAGATGATGCTCTTCACGGGCAGCGCCAACCCGGAACTGGCGCAGAAGATCGTGCAGCGTCTGGGCCTGCGCCTCGGCTGCGCGACGCTCGGGCGCTTCAGCGACGGCGAGATCAGCATCGAAATCGTCGAGAACGTGCGCGGCAAGGACGTGTTCGTGATCCAGTCGACCTGCGCGCCGACCAACGACAACCTGATGGAACTGATCCTGATGATCGACGCGCTGCGCCGTTCCTCGGCCTCGCGCATCACCGCGGTGGTTCCGTATTTCGGCTACTCGCGCCAGGACCGGCGCGTGCGCTCGAGCCGTGTTCCGATCAGCGCCAAGGTCGTGGCCGACATGATGGCCAAGGCCGGCGTGAACCGCGTGCTGACGGTGGACCTGCACGCCGAGCAGATCCAGGGCTTCTTCGACGTGCCGGTGGACAACGTCTATGGTTCGGCGATCCTGATCGACGACATCGAGCGCCAGCGCTACCAGAACCTGATGGTGGTCTCGCCCGACATCGGCGGCGTGGTGCGCGCGCGCGCGATCGCCAAGCAGATGAACGACCTCGACCTCGCGATCATCGACAAGCGCCGCCCGAAGGCCAACGAGGCGCAGGTGATGCACATCATCGGCGACGTGGCGGGGCGCACCTGCCTGGTGATCGACGACATGGTCGACACCGCCGGCACGCTGTGCAAGGCCGCGCAGGCGCTGAAGGACAACGGCGCCGCGAAGGTCATCGCCTACTGCACGCACGCGGTGCTCTCGGGCAACGCAATCGCCAACATCGAGGGGTCGGTGCTCGACGAACTGGTGGTCACCGACACCATCCCGCTGTCCGCGGCCGGCAAGGCCTGCCCGCGCATCCGCCAGCTGAGCAGCGCGCCGCTGCTGGCCGAGGCGGTGCGCCGCGTCAGCAACGAGGAATCCATCAGCGCGATGTTCGCCTGATGGCGCAACGGGAAGGGCGTGCGCCCTTCCCTTTCACCACTGGCGGCTTCCATCCCGGTCGCAGGGAGGAAGTCCGCACGACAAAGGAGTACAGACCATGTCTGGCGAATTTGTATTGAACGCCGCTGCCCGCGGCGACGCAGGGAAAGGTGCGAGCCGCCGCCTGCGCCGGACCGACCAGGTACCGGCGATCGTCTACGGCGGCACGGCCGCACCACGCAACGTCGCCGTGTCGCATCGCGAACTGGTGAAGGCGCTGGAGAACGAGGCGTTCTTCTCCCACCTGATCACGCTGAAGATCGAGGACGGCAACGAGGAAGTAATCCTGAAGGACCTGCAGCGCCATCCGTCGCGCCCGCTGATCCTGCACGCGGACTTCCAGCGTGTGAGCCGCGACCGCAAGCTCCACGTCCACATCCCGCTGCACTTCGTGAACCAGGACAGGTGCCACGGCGTGAAGAACCAGGGCGGCGTCATCCAGCACAACGCGAACGAAGTGCACGTGAGCTGCCTGCCGCAGGATCTGCCCGAGTTCATCGAGGTCGACATGCTGTCCTACCACGTCGGGCAGTCGGTTCACCTCTCGGATCTGGTGCTGCCGCCCGGCGTCGAGAGCGTCGAGCTGTCGCACGGACCGGAGCACGACATCCCGGTCGCCACCGTGCTGGCACCGAAGGGTGGCGCGGTCGAGGAAACCGAGCAGGCCTGACGAGTGCTGCGGCTGCCGTCGTCCGACGGCGGTCGCATCCCCGGCCACCGACCCCCGTTGACCACGCCGCTCGCGCTGATCGTCGGGCTGGGCAACCCCGGACCCGAATACCACCGCACCCGCCACAACGCGGGAGCGGATTTCGTGAGCGCGCTCGCCGCGCACTGCAACGCGACGCTGAAGCCCGAAGCGCGCTTCCACGGCCTCGCGGCGCGCGTGACGATCGCCGGACACGACGTCCGGCTGCTGATTCCGCAGACCTGGATGAACCGCAGCGGCCAGGCGGTGGCGCCCGCGCTGAATTTCTTCAAGCTCGCGCCGGAGCAACTGCTCGTGGCCTACGACGAGCTGGACCTGCCGCCCGGCGAGGTACGCTTCAAGTTCGACGGCGGCCATGGCGGCCACAACGGACTGCGCGACATCATCGCCGCGCTCGGCAACAACCGCGCGTTCCACCGGCTGCGCATCGGCATCGGTCACCCGGGTGCGCGCGAAAAGGTGTCGCCGCACGTGTTGTCGCGCCCGTCCCCGATGGACCGGCGGCTGATCGATCTGTGCATCGAGGAAGCGCTCCAGGTGCTCCCGGACGCGGTGGCCGGCAACTGGCCGATCGCGCTGAACCGTCTCAACAGTTTCAGGGCCGAATGACATGGGTTTCAACTGCGGTATCGTCGGACTGCCGAACGTCGGCAAGTCCACGCTCTTCAACGCGCTGACGCGCGCCGGCATCGCGGCATCGAACTTTCCGTTCTGCACGATCGAACCGAACACCGGCATCGTGCCGGTGCCCGATCCGCGGCAGGACCGCATCGCGGAGATCGTGAAGCCACAGCGCATCGTGCCCACCACCATGGAGTTCGTCGACATCGCCGGGCTGGTCGCCGGCGCCTCGAAGGGCGAGGGCCTCGGCAACCAGTTTCTCGCCAACATCCGCGAGACCGACGCCATCGCGCACGTGGTGCGCTGCTTCGAGGACGACAACGTGATCCACGTCGCGAGCCGCATCGATCCGCTCGGCGACATCGAGGTGATCAACACCGAACTCGCGCTGGCGGATCTGGAAAGCGGGGAACGGCAACTGCAGCGCGTTGCGCGCTTCGCCAAGGGGGGCGACAAGGACGCGCTGCGGCAGAAGAATCTGCTCGAGAAGCTGTTGCCGCACCTGAACGAGGGCCGCCCAGCGCGTTCGCTGGCGATGAGCGAGGACGAGCGCGCCACGCTGCGCGAGCTCCACCTGCTCACCGCCAAGCCGACGATGTACATCGCGAACGTCGCCGAGGACGGCTTCACCGACAACCCCCACCTCGCCGCCGTGGAACGCCATGCCGCCGCCGAGGGCGCGATGGTGGTACCGATCTGCAACAAGCTCGAGGCCGAGATCGCCGAGCTCGAGGAAAGCGAACGCGCCGAATTCCTCGCCGCCCTGGGCTTCGAGGAACCGGGACTCAACCGCGTGATCCGCGCCGGCTACCGCCTGCTGAGCCTGCAGACCTATTTCACGGCCGGCGTGCAGGAAGTGCGCGCCTGGACGGTGCGCATCGGCGCGCGTGCGCCGGAGGCCGCCGGCGTGATCCACACCGATTTCCAGAAGGGCTTCATACGCGCCGAAGTGATCGCCTACGAGGACTTCGTGCAGCTTCGCGGCGAACAGGGCGCGAAGGATGCCGGCAAATGGCGTCTCGAGGGCAAGGACTACGTCGTGCAGGACGGCGACGTGATCCACTTCCGGTTCAACGTCTGAGCCGTCGCGCAGGGCTGCGCGTGTCCGTGCGGGCCATGCGCCACACGGCCGGCGACCGGCCGGCGGCGGACGGCGGACGGCGGACGGCCTGGAGCGTAGCGGGAGGGCAATCGATGAGCAGCAATACCGATTCCGCGACGCGGCTGGCCGCGCTGGAAGCGCGACTCACCGAGCTCGAGGACCGCGAGGCGATCCGCAACCTGATCGCCAGCTACGGTCCGCTCGCCGACAGCGGCGATGCCGTCGGCGTTGCCGCGCTGTGGTGTGACGACGGGGTGTACGAGGTCGGCGGCTTCGGGGCGAACCGGGGGCACGCGGCGATCGCGGCGCTGATCGAGGGTTCCACGCACCAGCAGCTCATGCACGACGGCTGCGCGCACCTGCTCGGGCCGGTGCACATCCGTATCGACGGCGCGCAAGCGGTGGCGCTCGGGCACAGCTGTGTGCTGCGTCACCGCGACGGCGGCTTCGAAGCCTGCCGCGTCTCGGCGAACCGCTGGGAACTCGCCCGCGAAGCCGACGGCCGGTGGCGCGTGACGCGGCGCAGCAACCGGCCGCTCGACGGCGACCCCGCGGCACGTGCGCTGCTGAGCCCCGGGCGCGCAACCGCCGGTGCCTAGTCGATACGCAGGTGCACAATCCCCCCGAAGGCCGGATAGATGGGTTCTCCGTCGGGTAGCAGCTGCAGCGCCAGCATGATCGGGTTGTAACGCTCACTCGCGCCCAGGGTGTAGACGGCGCGCGTCTCGCCGCTGTCCCAGTCGAGGACTTCCCACACCCACTTGCCGTTCCTGATGCCCAGGACATGCAGTCCGCGGTCCCGTTCCGATACGATGGGCACGCTGTTGGGGCTGGATACGTCGCTGCGTATCCACGCCACCTCGACCCGTTGCGTCCGGGGGTTCCACTGGAACTTCTGGATACCCGCAGGGGTGCGTTTCGGGTCCTTCATTTTGAGCTGCACGTCGAGGGTCATCGCCTCGTTGGTCTTCACCTGGTTGTTGGCCAGTACGGCCCCGTTCTCGAACACCGTGGCCGAGCATTCGGAGTAGGAGTTGTCGAGGGACGCGTCGCCGAAATTCGCCGGCAGGATGCCGGCTATCCGGCGGCTGGAGGTGCCGGGAAGCTGCCGCCAGTCCTCGGGGATGTCGTCGCGCCAGAAAAAGATCAGGTTGTTGACGTCGGCGCCGTCGGCGCTGATGACAAAGCGGTACGGGTCGCCCGCGGCTCCCATCAGGGCCGGGGTAGTGCCCGAACCCCGCTCGCCGCGCAGGACCGTGTTGAAGTGCCCGTTCTCATAGGGTTCGCTCCAGGCTCCGTCCGCCGGACTGGTACTGAAACCCGCTCCCGTCCACACCAGCTTGTGCAGCGCCTTGCTGCCATTGACGTAGATACCCCCGTGCTCGTCGATGGCGATGCTGTTCCATATCTGCTCATCCTCGAGATTGTGGTAGTAGGCCTGGCTCAGGTCGGGCGTGATGGCGATCACGGTGCCGTCGATAGTGACGGCAACGATATGACCATCGGGCGCCATATTCAGGCCGATCAGGATCACCATGGGCATCTTCAGACCGAGTTGCAGGTCCAGCCTGTTGAAGCTGTACTGCCCTGCCTTGGCAATTCCCGACCGGGGATTGCCCGGTTCGGCATCGGTGTAGGCGACCACCCCGTCCCGGTTGCCGACATAGAGGATGCCGGCGCTGTTGATCATCGCGTAGTAGGCACGCAGGCCTTCCAACTGGTATCCGTTCCAGTAGTCCGCCAGGGACTCATGGTCCGCACTGCCCAACTCCGCCGCGTCCAGCGCCCGCAGTTTTTCCTGCATATCCGCGGGAGAAAAGCGCGGGAACTTGTCCGGCTCCAGCGGCAGCTCGGCGATTTTTTCCCACCTGTTGTCCGCCGACAGTCGCAACTTCATGATGCGATCGACCTGGGCTACCCAGAATACGCGCTGCCCGTCGGGATAGACATGATCGAGAATGCCGCCGGCTATTGGCGAAGACCACAGCAGGTCGATCTCGTCCTCACTCAGCACCCTGCCGGGGGACTGCGGCCCTGCCACGTCGAACGAATCGCTTTGTGCGGTATCGCAGTGAATGAGTGGACACATCCCTTCGGCAAGACCGGGGACCTGGCCCATGTCCGACTCGATGGGGATGTTCTCCTGCGCACAGGCGGAAAGCATGGCGAGCAGGAGAACGAGCGCGACGTGCAACCATTTCATCACCGGCATCCGGCGTTACTGGTTGCTGCGCCCTGATTGCGCCTTTCGTTGGTCCAGGTAATCCCCGACCCACTGCATGATCATTTCATAGAATCCCCGGGTATTGGCGGTGGCCTGGTCCTCGCCGATACCATCGGCCTCGCACTGGCAGGCCCAGTGGATGCGACAGTGGCCGTCGTCGAGTCCGAACACCTGGGCGCGGGCCGTGTAATTCCTGACCTGCAGGTAGGCGACACTGGGAACGGAGTAGTCGAGAATCATCTGCTCGTGATCGATGGCATCCATCCGCTCCGCCAGGACCGGCATGCCCTGGACGGTGACGTGACGGATCATGCCCACTCCCTCGCCTTCCAGTTCCACTTTTTCAATCGCCGGTATCCAGCTGATATCGCCGAAATTCGCCAGCATTGCCCACAAGATATCCGCACTGGAATCGAACTCCCGCTCGATACTGACCTTGACCATAACTACTCCTGTGATAGCTGTGAAATGCTCACCAGACCGGCGGCGGCGCCGGTGACCATGGCCTGTTTCCCGTTCAGCTCACACTGCCGGTAACTCATACTCCCTTATGCACTGTCCGGCATGCCGGCAGTCACCCTGGCGGACTGGTTGACCAGACGGTACGCCAGGCGAGGCAAAATCGCGTTGATCCACTTCAGGTATCTGCCTTCACCGACCCAGACGGATTCGCCGCCCCTGGTCATTGATTTGATGAAATCCCTGCCGAACCGGGCCGTGCTGACTTTATGGATATCCACCTGGTCCATCATGGCCGTCGCGACGGAGGGCGGGTACATCTCGATAACTTCGATGCGGTCGTTCAGCTGGAAACGCAGTGATTTCGTATAGGAATCGAGGGCAGCCTTCGAGGCGCAGTAAAAAGGCACCCTGGCAACGGGCACCACGCCCCCGGGGGAGCTGACATTGATAATGACCGCATCGGCCTGCTTCGTTAATACCGGCAGGAAAAGCTCTATCAGTGCCACGGGAGCCAGGAAGTTGGTCTGCAGGTCCTGTTCGACCTGGTCCAGATCGACCGCCCCTCCGGCGGCAAGATCATAGCCACGCATGACCGCGGCATTGTTGATCAGTACATTGGGCGATAGATCACTGCTGACAAGTGCATCAAACAACTGCTGCCGGCTGACTGCGTTGCTGACATCGCAGCAATGACACACCAACTCCGGATAGCGTTGCCGGGCCTCATCCAGTTTTTCCTGGCGGCGCCCGCAGATGATGACCCGGTTGCCGCGCTCGATAAACACACCCGCCATCGCCAGGCCGATGCCGGTGGCACCGCCGGTAATGAGAATGGTATTTCCCGATAATTTCATGACGGCCCCGCCTGGTTGAGCTGTCGGACGGTATGCCACTGCTGCCAGGCCAACAGCAGAAAGGTTGGCGGTGAAATGACGGCGACAGGTATGGTCGACAGCAGCGGCTCGGGGGTGCCCTTCAGACTGTGCAGCAGCAGGGTTGCGCCCGTGGTCACCAGCGTTGGCAACACGGTGGCCATCGCGATAGCCATTCCCGCCGGCACGGGGCGTCCTGCAAGGTAGTGGCACAGGCGGACGATCAGGCCACCCATGAAGAAGGTGTACGCTGCCTGCTTTGACGCGGCGGTGGTGGCTGCAAAATAGCCGTGATCGGCATTGATCCACCAGACGACGGCACCCATCAGCACGGCGGCGAAGACACCCGAGCGCAGGTCGAAATAGGTATTCATCGCGCTGACCATGTGCCGGGCCTACGGTCGGCCCAATGACTGTTTTACGCCCTGCAGCAAATCCCTCATTGTCTCCAGCTGTCGTCCTGAAACGCCCGTATCCTCGAGCAGCATGGCCTCGAGTTGCTTCAATTGCCCCATGGCGACCTGCGCCATCTCCGGGGACAGCCCGCCGTCCGCCGCGATCCTGTCGATTGTCGCCAGGCTTGATGCAAGCTGCAGGGTACAGGACTGGAGCAAGGCGTGTGCCTGTTGTGGTTCCCCTCCGGCAAACAACCGGGCCGCCGTTGCCTGCTGTCGCAGCAGCCATTCGATGCCGGAGACCAGCAGTTCTTCTCTCGACTCCGGCTCCAGCAACAAGACGCCCGCCCGTGGTGCGTAGGGAACTTCGAACCGCCCGGGCAGGTAGGGGTTGAGCAAATGGTAATAGATCGAGGAGATCGCGCCGGACAAGGTAACAAACTGGTTGCCGTTCAGGGTGGGAACGATGAATCCCTCGCTGGTTTCGGGTATGAGCAAACCGCTATTGAAGGGTTCTCCGTTGTCGAGTCTTACGGCAACGAGATTCGAGCTAACAGGTATCGGGACCAAGGTTCGCTCACTGCCGGAGGCCTGCAGCTTTATATGGTAGCCACAGACGATATTCAGCCAGCCGGTATTGTCGGCATCGGCCGTAAACAGGCTGTCCAGGAATGCCACGGGCTCGGACAGAATCAATCCCCAGAACCAACCCGGGGGATCGATCCTGTCGGCGCAATACTGGTTGTAGCTTTTGAAGAACCTCAGGCTCCCGTCATAATTGAAACCGATCAGGTGGTCGTGAAAGGGAGAGTAGATGGCCTCGTCCGGGCCCACGGTGGGAGACGCGGCACCGCCGCCTTTTTCCGTGCTTTTCCAGATTTGCCGACCGGTGACGGCATCTATGGCGAGCAAATGTCCCAACTCATCCAACGCGTAAACCTGCCTGCCGTCATGCGAGATGGCCGGGCTGGTGCCGCTGCCCTGTCCCATCGATGTCTGGAAGGCAATTTCCATCCGATCATCGAGAACATCGATGCCGTAAAGCAGGCCGGTGCCGGGCTCCACTCCGTAGGCGGTAATATAGACCCGGCCGGTTTCAGGGTGAACGGCGGGCGTATTCGCCACTTCCATCGCCCAGCCCTGTATCAGGTTGAACATGACTGGTTTCAATGCAGGATCCATCAGGCCCTGCCAGAGTGTGTCCGGGGGAGTGTCCCCGGCAGGAGGCCCGTCGCCACCTGGCAAATCCAGTACCGGCATCGCAAGGGTTCCATCCTCGGCATTCAAGAAGATAACCTTGCCGTTGCTCGAAATGCCCCCGATATACCCTTGCCGGCTGATAACGGCCGTCATGAAACCGTAGGTGACGCCGTACTGCGTCAACTCGGTTACCCACTTGATAGTGCCATCGGGCCTGAATGCCCAGAGCTGGTTCTGGTCACCGACATAGACATCACCATCGTCCGCGACGATGGGTGCATTGATAATCGCCCAGCCGTCGAGGTCATCCAGTGTGTCCTGTGGCTTGCTCTTCCACAGCAACTCGCCGTTACCGTCGAACGCATGAAGATTGCTGCCGCCCTGGCCCTTGCCCGAGGTGACGTAGAAATGCCCCTCCGGACCGGAGGTTGGCGCCCAGAAAACGGGGTGTCCGGGCAGCAGGTGCCTGCTGATGCGGTTGGTTCTCGAGCTGACGATGGGGATATGGTCCGTATTGCTGCTATCGCGATGCCCGGCCGGCCAACTGGTCTGGGCATAATTTGCGTCCAGGTTCCACGACGTTTTGGCGGCGAAGGAGGCCATTGGCAGCAGGCATACAAGCAGTGCGATGACGAGCTTGCTTGGATTCAAGAC
>CAUJIL010000055.1 GCA_963204845.1 Pseudomonadota bacterium
GCGACACGCTGGCGCTGCAGCCGCATCCGGCGAGCGGCGAGTGGCGTGCGGACCGCCGGTTGACGCTGGCGTGGGACGGCGCCGACCGCGCGCTGCGGGTGGGGGCGTTCTGCCTGCGGCACGCCGACGCGGCACTGTGCAGCAACCGCACCGCGCTACTCGCGGCGGACCGGCTCGGCGGGATCGCGCTGAGCGGACGCGAGATCCCGCTCACCGTGTTCGCGCCCTGGCTGCCGGCCGGGCTCGAGGCCGACGGACTGTTGAGCCTGGACGCGAGTGCAAGCCGGGACGCCAGGGCGCCGCCGCGCTTCGAGGCGCGCGTGGCGGCAGGCGCCGGCACGTTGAGCGTGCCGGTCGCCGGCGAGCCGCTGACGCTGGAGGTCAACGGCGCCGCGGTCGGCCTGCAGGGCACCGGCGACGCCGCCCGGCTGACCTGGCAGCTCGCGTTGCAGGGCGGCGCCGGCTTCACCGGCGAGGCAGGCTTCGACTTCGGCGCGCGCACCATCGACGGCACGCTGGAACTGCAGGCGCTGGAACTGGCGCGCTTCGCCGCGCTGCTGCCGGGCGTGCTGGAGGCCGGCGGCACGCTGGGCGGCGAGCTGCGCGTGCACGGCGCGCTGGATGCGCCGCAGGTGCGCGGAACGCTGCGGCTCGCCGACGGCCGCTTCGCGCACGAACGCCTGCCGCAGCCGATCGAGGACGCCGGCATCACGGTCGAGTTCGCCGACAGCGCGGCGCGGATCGACGGGCAACTGCGCACCGGCGCGGGAGCGGCCACGCTCGGCGGCGACGCCCGCTTCGGCGACGACGGCTGGAGCGCCGAGCTCACGCTCGACTCGGCCGCGCTGCAGATCGAGCCGCTGCGCGGCAGCACCGCCACGGTGGCGCCGCGACTGCGGGTGCAGCTGGGTCCGGCGCTGGCGCTGGTCCGCGGCGAGGTCGTGGTGCCGCGTGCCGACATCCGTCTCGACGAGTTGCCGGAGACCGCCGTCGGCGAATCACCGCACGCCGTCGTGGTCGGCGAGCAGACGCCGCCGACGCCGTTCGCGTACGGGCTCGATGTGCGCGTCAGCCTCGGCGAGCGCGCGCGCCTGCGCGGCCTCGGCGTGGATGCACGGCTCGAGGGAGCGCTCGACGTCACGCGCGACCCGGCCGACGGGCTGCTGCGCGGGCGCGGCGAGATCCGCATCGCCGAGGGCCGCTACGCCGCCTACGGACAGAACCTCGAGGTCACCGAGGGGCGCCTCCGCTTCCGCGGCGCGCTCGATCGCCCGGACCTGCGCCTGAGCGCGATCAGGCGCATCGAGGACGAGAACGTGCAGGTCGGGGTGCGCGTGCGCGGTGACCTGCAGAACCCCGTGGTCAGCGTGTTCTCGCGTCCCGGCATGGAGGAGACGCTGGCGATGCACTACCTGCTCACCGGACGCAAGCCCGAGGCCGGCGGCAACGCCGATCTCGCGGTCAGCGGCATGCTGATGCAGATGGGACTCGCGGGCGCGAACCGCGTCACCGCCGACGCCGCCAGTCGGTTCGGCATCCAGGACTTCAGCGTCGGCGCCCGCCAGGTCGAGGGAGGAACCGAGGTCCAGCTGAGCGGCTACCTGTCGCCGGACCTGTACCTGCGCTACGGGCGCTCGACCTTCGACGGCATCAACACCTTCCGCCTGCGTTACCGGCTGCGCGGCTCGTTCTATGTCGAGGCGATCTCCGGCATCGAGAACGCGATCGACTTCCTGTATTCGTTCGACCGCTGAACCGGGGCCGAACAGCGCTCTCAGCGCGGCGGCGCGCGGTCGCGGAAGTAGCGCGGCTCGGCCTCGATGCCCTGCAGCTCGCGCCGCAGCAGGTCGAGCGCGGTCGCGGCGACCATGGTCTGGAACAGCTTGCGCGCCAGCGGGAAGTACAGCTCGCGCGCGTGCAGGCGCCCGGGCGCGCCCCACGCGATCCACACCGTTCCCACCGGCTTCTGCGCGCTGCCGCCGTCGGGCCCCGCGATGCCGGAGACCGCGACCGCCAGATCGGCGCCGCCGAGCGCGAGCACCCCGTGCGCCATTTCACGCACCACTGCCTCGCTGACCGCGCCGTGGGCCGCGAGCGTCGCTTCGGCCACGCCGAGCAGGCGCTGCTTCATGCGGTTCGAGTAACTGACCACACCGGCCTCGAATACCGCCGAGGCACCGGGTACCTCGGTCAGCAGCGAGGCGATCAGCCCGCCGGTGCACGATTCGGCGACCGCGACGGTGCGGCCGGCCGCCGCCAGCAACTCCACCACACGGCCCTGCAGCGTGAGTTCGCCGCTGCCGACGATGCAGTCGGCGAACAGCTCGCGCACGCGCCGCTCGCAGTCGATGCGCGCCGCTTCGTCGGTGCGCCGGAAGCTCGAGACCTTCAGTTCGACGGTCGGCGCCCCGGCGCGAAATCCCAGTTCCACGCCGACCGGCCAGTCCGGCATGGCGTCGCTGATGCGTTGCTGCAACGTCGCCTCGCCGATGCCGAACAACTGCAGCCGGGTGATCACGACCGGCTCACGCCGCGGCCACAACGCCGCCAGCCACGGCACGATCTGTTCCTCCAGCATGCGGCGCAGCTCGCCCGGCACCCCGGGCGTGCAGAGTACCTCGCAGCCACCGATGCGCAGGCGGAAGCCCGGCGCGCTGCCGGTGGCGTTCGGCACCACCTCGGCGCCCGCGGGCAGCCAGGCCTGCTTGCGGTTGGCGGCGTTCAACGCGGCGCCGCGGCGTGTGCACCACGCGGCGAGTTGCGCCAGCGCCTCGGGATGCTCCGCGAGTTCGACGCCGGCGACGTTCGCCAGCGCCTGCGCGGTGAGGTCATCGCTGGTCGGCCCCAGCCCACCGTTGACGATCAGCACCTCGCAGCCGGCGGCAAGGCGCGCGATCTCGGCGCCGATCCGCCCGAGGTCGTCGCCGACCGTGACCTTGCCGCCGACGCGCAACCCCAGCGGCTCCAGGGCGCGCGCGATCGCTGCCGAATTGGAATCGACGGTCACGCCACTCATCAGCTCGTTGCCCGTCAGCAGCAGCTCGATCCTCACCCGGGCATCCTCCCGTGACCCGCGTGCCGCGCGACGATTTGTCAGCGCAGGCGTTAACTGTTTGAATAGCCGCGCGCCGGCGACCGCGGCCGCAGTGTACCCGATCGCGGCGTGCGCGACGGCGGCGAGGCGCCGCGCTCACTGGAGATCGGGAAGGCCGGGTGGATACACGACGCATCGGTGAGCTGCTGGTCGACGCGGGAGCCGTGCAGGCGCACGACGTGGAGCGCGCGCTCGCGCTGCAGGCGGCCACGGGCGGGCGCCTCGGCTCGATCCTGTTCCGTACCGGCGCGGTGGGCGAGGATGCACTGCTGCGCACGCTGGGCGCGCAGCTCGACGCGCCGCTGCTCGGCGTCGACGCGCCACTGCCCGCGGACGCCAGCATGCTCGCGGCGATAGCCGAATCGGGGATTCCGCCCGACTGGTTCATCGACCAGCGCGTGCTGCTGTGGCGGGCCACGGACGGTACGCCGGGCTGGGCTGCCCAGGACCCGTTGAACCCGCTGGTGCTGCAGGCGCTGGCGGGCAGCGCACTCGGCACGATGCCGGTGCTGCACCTCGCGCGCCGCCACGATATCGACCGCGGTCTCGATCATCTGGGACGCGAACAGGCCGTCGACGCGCTGGCCGCCGGCTCGGACAAGGCGCTGCGCGAGCTGGCCGAGGAAGCGCCGATCATCGAACTGGTGAACAACATCCTCGCGCAGGCGGTCGAGGCGGGAGCCTCGGACGTGCACATCGAGGCCGGACCGGCGCATTTCGTGGTGCGCTTGCGCATCGACGGCGTGCTGCAAACGCGCATGACGCAGCCGATGGAGCGCTTCGCGGCCGTCGCCTCGCGGATCAAGCTGATCTCGGGCGCCGACATCGCCGAGCGCCGCCTGCCGCAGGACGGGCGCCTCAGCACGCGCGTCGGCGGGCAGGAGTTCGACGTGCGCGTGTCCACCGCCCCCGACGTGCACGGCGAGTCGATCGTGCTGCGCCTGCTGCCGAAGCAGCGCGCGGACCTGGCGCTGGAGCACCTCGGCATGGAGCCGGACCACCTCGTGCTGGTGCGGGCGTGGGCGCAAGAGGCGCACGGTATCGTGCTGGTCACCGGACCGACCGGCTCCGGCAAGTCGACCACGCTGTACTCGATGCTCGCCGCGGCCGACGACGGCCACCGCAAGATGATCACGGTCGAGGATCCGGTCGAGTTCCAGCTGCCCGGCATCACGCAGATCCAGGCGCGCGCCGACATCGGCTACAGCTTCGCACGCGCACTGCGCGCGATCCTGCGCCAGGACCCGGACGTGATCATGATCGGCGAGATCCGCGATCTCGAGACCGCCGAGATCGCGATCCAGGCCGCGCTGACCGGACACCTCGTGCTGTCCACGCTGCACACCAACGACGCGGTTTCGGCGTTCACCCGCCTGATCAACATGGGCATCGAGCCGTTCCTGGCCGCCGCACCGGTGCGCGGCCTGCAGGCGCAGCGGCTGCTGCGCCTGCTCTGCCCCGCGTGCCGCGAACCCGCGGGCGCGCCGCCGTCGATACTCGCGGAGCTGCACGCCGTCCCGGGCTGGGACGGGCGCGCCGAGTGGTACCACGCGCGCGGCTGCGCGGCCTGCCACGGCAGCGGCTATCGCGGTCGCACCGGCATCTACGAGCTGATCCCGGTCGACGAGGAGTTGCAGGCGCTGGTCGCGCGCAACGCACCGCAGGACCAGTTGCGCGCGCAGGTCACGGCGCGCGGACTGCGCACGCTGCGCCAGGACGGGCTGCTGAAGGCGAGCCGCGGCCTGAGCTCGCTGGAGGAAGTGCTGCGCGTGGTGAGCCACTGAGATGAAATTCGCCTACGAGGCGCTGGGCAGCGACGGGCGCGTGGTGCGCGGCACGGTCGAGGCCGCCAGCGAGGCGGCGGCGCGCCGCCAGCTGCAGGGCCAGGGCGCCACCGTGCTCGGCCTCGCGCCGCAGGCCCGGCGCGGGTCTCGCCGCGGCATCACCGACGAGCAGCTGCTGCTGGCGTTCACCGAGCTGACCACGCTGCTGCACGGCGGGCTCGGCATCGCCGAGGCGGTCGACTCGATCGCGGCGGCGCATCCGCACGACGGCCTGCACGAGGCGCTGGAACGCCTGGGGCGTGGACTCGCGCAGGGCCAGCCGTTCCACGAGGCGCTGCGGCCGAGCGGGCTGCGATTGCCGGAGTACTTCTTCCGGCTCGCCGAAGCCGGCGAGCTCGGCGGCACGCTGGCGACCAGCCTCGACGAGGCGGTCGCGCAGTTCACGTGGCAACAGGAAGTGGCGCGCGAGGTGCGCGGCGCGCTGATCTATCCGTCCGTACTGGTCGCGACCGGGGTCGGCGCGGTGGGCCTGCTGTTCACGATCGTGGTGCCCCGCTTCGCGACGCTGCTGCGCAATCCCGAGTCGCTGCCGTGGCTGGCGTGGGCCGTGCTCGCCGCCGGCACCTTCGTGCGCACGCATCTGCCCGCGGTGCTGCTGGCGCTGGCGCTCGCTGTGGTGCTCGCCGCGCAGGCGCTGCGCCGCGAGCGCGTACGCGCCGCGCTGCTGGAGCAGGCGGCGCAGTGGCCGTTGCTGGGGCGCTGGATCGAGGAAACCGACACCGCGGGCTGGACGGCGCTGCTCGGTGCGCTGCTCGCGCAGGGCGTGCCGATGCTGACCGCGCTGGCGCTGGCCAACGCGACGGTACGCGTGGATTCGCGGCGCGCGCGACTCGAGGCCGTCGCGCGCGCCGTCAAGGGCGGCAGTGCGCTGTCGCGCGCGCTCGAGCAGCACGCGGCGCTGGGCCCGACCGCCTACAATCTGCTGCGCACCGGGGAGCGCGCGGGGCGCCTGCCGGAGATGCTGAAGTCGCTGGCCGCGCTCTACCGCCGCACCGGTCGCGAGCGCATGAAGCGCGTGCTGCTGCTGATCGAGCCGCTGGCGATCCTGGTGATCGGTTCGGCGATCGGCGTGATCGTGCTCGGTATCGTGCTTGCAATAACCAGCGCCTACGATATCCCGCTGTAGCAGGCGCCGCACCCGCGCGGCGTCCGCAGCCAGCCACCCCCGAGGAGGGACCGTCATGAAGGCATCGCGCACCCGCGCCGGATTCACGCTGATCGAGGTACTGGTGGTGCTGGTGATCCTCGGACTGCTGGCGGGGCTGGTCGGGCCACGACTGTTCGGCAAGGTCGACGCGTCGAAGGTCCGTACCGCCGAGACGCAGGTGCGGATGCTGAAGACGGCGCTGCAGACCTTCCATCTCGACGCCGGCCGCTACCCGAGCACGGCCGAAGGGTTGGCGGTGCTGCGCGCGCGTCCGACGGACGGCGAGCTCGCGGGCTGGGCGGGACCGTATCTGGACGACGAACTGCCGCTCGATCCCTGGGGCAATCCGTTCCAGTACCGCGACGAAGCCGCGGCGACGCAGGACTTCACGCTGTACTCGCTGGGCGCCGACGGCAAGCCCGGCGGCGAGGGGCTGGACGCCGACATCGGCTACCTGCCGTGATCCGCGAGCGCGGCTTCACGCTGATCGAGCTCAGCGTCACGCTGGTGCTGCTCGGCGCGCTGCTCGCGCTGACGGCGCCGGCGCTGGCGCGCCTGCACGCACGCCTGACGCTCGCGAGCGAGCTGAACGCCCTGCTGCAGCGCATCGCCACGCTGCCCACGCTCGCCTGGTAGCGCGGCGAGGAAGGCACGCTGGAGCAGTTGCTCGCCCACCACGTGGAGCTGCCGCGCGACTGGTCGCTGCGCGGCGCGGAGTCGGTGTTCATCCGTTCGAACGGACTGTGCAGCGGCGGCACGATCGAACTGCTGACCCCCGGCGGCGCGCGGCGCATCGAGCTGCAGCCCCCGTTCTGCACCGCCGTGGTGCCGTGATGAGCCGCCGGCGCGCGCGCGGCTTCAGCCTGCTCGAGGCGATCGTCGCCCTGGTGATACTGTGCGCGGCGCTGCTCGGAGCGGCCAGCTGGATCGCCAGCGACTTGCGCGCGCTGGAGCGTGTCGCGGCGCTGGCGCCCGAGGAGGCGGCGCTCACGCACGCGCTCGGGATCCTCGAGCACACCGACCTCGGCGAGCGCCCCGCCGGCAGCATCGCGTGGCGCGACTGCCGCATCGACTGGAGCGCCACGCCGCTCGAGCCCCCGCGCCGCGGCAGCGCGGGCAGCGAGGTGCGGTTTACGCTGCACGAGGTCGCGCTCGCGGTGTTCCGCGGCGACCGGCTGATCGCCGCGCCGCAGGTGCGCGTGGTGCAGCACGCGCCGGATCCTGCGGCGGAGCCGTCCCGGTGAGCCGCGGCACCGGCGTCGCGCACGCGCGCGGATTGACGCTGGTCGAACTGCTGGTCGTGATCGTGATCGTCGCTACGACCGCGACGCTGGTGGTGCAGGGAATCGGACAGGGGCTGGCACTGTTCCAGCGCGTGGGAACCGGACAACAGGCGCTGTACCGCGAACTGATGCAGCACGACTGGATCCGCCAGACACTGGCGGCGGCGGCGCCGCCGGCCGCCGGGCAGAGCGCGTTCACGGGCGGGGCCCGGCGCATCCTCTTCACGAGCTTCCGCCCGCTGCTGGCGCCCGAAGGCATCCCGACCGCCGTCGAGTGGTCGCTGCTCGAGGACGGTGCGCTGGAGTACCGCGAGCAGGGGCAGACCGTGCGGCTCACGCTGACGCGCCCGATCCTGCGTTTCGGCTACGAGGACATGGCCGGGAGCTGGCACGAACAGTGGCCACCGGCCGAGGCGGACGGACCGCCGCGGCGCGTGCGCCTGGCCGCGGCCGACGAGGACTTCGACATCGGCGTGCTCACGCTCGGCGCCGGCGCCGGCGACGAGGCGGCTCATGAGGACTGAGCGCTGCGCGCCGCCGCCCTCCGCGCAGGGCTTCGCGCTCGTGCTGTGCCTGTGGACGGTGGTCGTGGTGCTGCTGCTCGCTGCGTCGCTGGACCGCTACGTGCAGGCGCGCCTCGAGGCCGCGCAGGCGGTGCGCGAACGCGTCCAGGACGAACTCGATCTCTACAGCACCCACAGCACCGTGCTGTACCTGATTGCCACCCGGCAGTTCACGCGCGGCGGGTTGCGCACCGGCGCGCCCCGGAGCGACGGGGCCGCCGGCGAACGCGCCACGACGCTGCGCCTGGACCCCACGGGCGACGAGATCGCCTTGGACGGCAGCGCGTATCGCGGACTGGGCCGCGCGCGTTTCGCGCTGCAGGACGAGAGCGGACTGCTGGCGCTGAACGCCAATGCACAGGGTATGCTGGCGGAAGTGCTCGCGAGCTGCGGTGCCGATCCCGGGCAGACCGCCACGCTGCTCGCACGACTGGCGGACTACCGCGACGCGAACGACCTGAGCCGGGCCAACGGTGCCGAGGCCGCGGACTACGCGGCCGCCGGTCGGGAGCGCCCGGCCAACCAGGCGCTGCGGACAGCACCCGAGCTCGCACTTGTGCTGGGCTGGGGAGAATGGCTCGCGGCACACCCGCAGTTCCGCGTGCACGACTGGCTGTCCACCGCCACCGAGGAAACCTTCAACCCGAACTCCGCGCCGCGCGCGCTGCTCGCCCGCCTGGCCGGGATCGGTCCCGAGCGTGCGGATGCGATCGTCGCCGAGCGCCGCCGAGCGCCGTTCCGCTCGGCGGCCGACTTCGAACTGCGCACCGGGCTGCCGCTCGAACGCAGCGACGATGCGTACCGCTTCCACGCGACCGAACGGCGGCTGCAGCTGCGTCTGTGGCGCGCCGGCGCGGCGCAGGCGACCCGGCTTGGATTAGAATCGACGCCGCGGGACCCGGCCGGTCCGTGGCGGATCCACAGCGTTTACCGCGCACGACGCGCGACCCAGGGCCAATTGCATGAAGTTCCGGGTTCCATCTTCGCCGCCCGCGCGCCTGCAGCGCCGTGAGTG
>CAUJIL010000056.1 GCA_963204845.1 Pseudomonadota bacterium
GGCGAGCACCACGCTGCCGGCGCAGACCTGTGCGCCGTCGCCGATGCTGATGTTGCCGAGGATCTCGGCGCCGGCGCCGATCAGCACGCCGGAGCCCACCTTCGGGTGGCGGTCGCCGCCGACCTTGCCGGTGCCGCCCAGCGTCACCGCCTGCATGATCGAGACGTCGTCGCCGACCACCGCGGTTTCGCCGATCACCACGCCGGTCGCGTGATCGAGCAGGATCCCGCAGCCGATGCGTGCCGCCGGGTGCAC
The DNA here is from genome assembly GCA_963204845.1 of Pseudomonadota bacterium. Lineage (GTDB taxonomy): Bacteria > Pseudomonadota > Gammaproteobacteria > Pseudomonadales > UBA5518 > UBA5518. The sequence continues at coordinate 256 of CAUJIL010000056.1, forward strand.
ATCGACGCCGAACTCGCAGGAGATGCGGTTCTGCAGGAACAGCGCCAGCGCGTGACGTCCGGCCTGCCACAACCAGTGCGCGACGCGGTACGACTCGAGCGCGTGGAAACCCTTGAAGAACAGGAACGCCACCGCGTGGTCGGGGCACGCCGAGTCGCGCTGCTGCACCGCGCGCAGGTCGCAGCGCATCGCGTGGCCGATCGAGGCGTCGGATGCGAAGGCCTGCTCGATCACCTCGCGGACCAGCAGCGCCGGGGCGGTCGGGTTGCCGAGCTTCTGCGCGAGGTGAAAGCTGAGCGCCGCCTCCAGCGTGTCGTGGTTGAGGATGGTGGCGTGCAGGAAGCTCGCGAGCACCGGCTCGGCCTGCGCCTCGCGCGCGGCCGACTGGCGGATCGACAGCCAGACCTCGTCGGGCTGCGGGTCGACGATCAGGGGCGGAACGGGCATCGGCGTCTCCGGCATGCGGTGCGGGCGCCACAGGGTAGCCGAGCCGCGCTGCCCGACCAAGCGCCGCCGACGGTCGCTGCCGGCACCGCCAGCCCGGACGCCATCGACGGTGCCGCGGGAAGCCGCTCGCGGCGGACGGCGGCAGGCGTGTAAGCTGTGCCGCCGCACATCGAGGGAGGGCACGCATGCGCCGGGATCTGAGACCGTACTGGGTCAAACGGATCTACCTGATCTTCCGCGCCTGGTACGCGGAACACTTTCTGCGCCCCTGTTTCGACTTCCTCGGCGACAACGGCACCTACATGAAACCGTGGTTCGTGCACGTGGCGGGCCCGAACGTCGCGCTCGGCCACTGCGCGACCGTGATCGGCGAGGTCGACCGGCGGGTGCGTATCGCGGTGTGGGGCCGCGGTCCCGGGCAAGGGCGCATCCGCATCGGCGACTACGCGCTGATCACCCCGGGCGTGCGCATCAGCGCCAGCGATTCGATCGAGATCGGCGACAACTGCATGATCGCCAGTGGGGCGTACATCACCGACTCCGACTGGCACGGGATCTACGACCGCATCGAGCGCAACCCCGAACCGGCGCCGATCCGCATCGGCAACAATGTCTGGATCGGCGACGGCGCGACCGTCCTGAAGGGCGTGACGATCGGTGACAACAGCATCGTCGGGGCTGGCGCGGTGGTCGCGCGCGACGTGCCCGCGAACGTGGTGGTCGCGGGCAATCCGGCGCGGGTCGTGAAGGAACTCGATCCCGCTGGGCCGTTCGTGACCCGCGCGGACTTCTATGCCGATCCCACCTCCTACATCGCCGAGTCCGACCGTCTGGACCGCGCGTTCCTCGCGGACAACACGCTGCCGGGCTGGCTGCGCGCACTGTTCTTCCCCCGCCGCAGCGATTGAGACGCGTCACAGCGAACGCGCCAGACACCACGCCTCGACCTGCACCGCACCGGCCGCACGCAGCGCGGCGGCCAGCGCATCGAGCGTGGCGCCGGTGGTGATCACGTCGTCGACCAGTGCGAAGCGCCGCCCGCGGCATGGTGCGGCGGTGAACGCGGTGCCGAGATTGCGCCGCCGTGCCGCGGCGTCCAGGGACTTCTGGTCGTCGGTGCGCCGGGCGCGCGCGGCCAGGGCGGGTGCCATCGGCAGCGCAAGTTCCCGCGCCAGCACGCGCGCGACGCGTTCGGACTGGTTGAAGCCGCGTTCGGCGAGGCGCACCCGGTGCAGCGGTACCGGCACCAGCGTGATGCCGGCGCGATACGCGGGGCCGAGTGTGGCGATACGCTGTGCGAGCAGCAGCGCGAGCACGCGGCCGGCGGCGAGGTCGCCACGAAACTTGAAGTGCGCGATCAGTTCACGCACCGGGTATTCGTAACGAAGCGCGGCAATGCAGGCGTCGAACTGCGGCGGCTGGCGCTGGCACTGTCCGCACGGCGCACCGCCGGCGCCGTCGAGCGGCATCGCGCAGCGCGGGCAACCGCCCTGGTGCAGCGGCAGTTCGCTCGCGCATGGGGCACAGAGGTCCAGCGGACCGTGCAGCGCGATGCCGCAGAGCACGCAGCAGGCGGGCAGCCGCTGCCACGGGTTCGACTTGTAAACCATCGGCATCCATTCCGGTTGACAAGTTCTGGCGGGATCCCGAGACTGCGAACCCCTCTGTTCCTGCTGACCACTGTCGGGGTTACGCATGTCCGATGCAAGTGCCGTTCGTCACGACTGGACGCGCGCCGGGATCGAGGCGCTGTTCGCGCTGCCGTTTCCGGAGTTGCTGTTCCGCGCCCACACCGTGCATCGCGACCATTTCGATCCCTGCGAAGTGCAGGTAAGCACGCTGTTGTCGATCAAGACCGGCGCCTGCCCCGAGGACTGCAAGTACTGCCCGCAGAGCACGCGCTACGACACCGGCCTGGAGCCGGAGCGGCTGCTCGAGGTCGAGCGCGTGATCGAGGCCGCCCGCGCCGCCCGTGCCGGTGGTGCGACGCGTTTCTGCATGGGCGCGGCGTGGCGCTCGCCGAAGGACCGTGACCTCGCGGAACTGGTGGCGATGATCCGCGGCGTCAGGGCGCTCGGCATGGAGACGTGCATGACGCTCGGCATGCTCGACGCCGCTCAGGCCGCCGCGCTCGCCGGGGCCGGGCTCGACTACTACAACCACAACCTCGACACCTCGCCCGAGTACTACGGCGAGATCATCACGACGCGCACCTTCCAGCAGCGCCTCGACACGCTGGCCAACGTGCGCGCGGCCGGCATGAAGGTCTGCGCCGGCGGCATCGTCGGCATGGGCGAGGACCGGGACGATCGCGTCGGGCTGCTGCAGGCGCTCGCGAACCTGCCGGAGCATCCGCAGAGCGTGCCGGTCAACCTGCTGGTGCGCGTGGCGGGCACGCCGCTCGCCGACCAGCCCGACCTCGATCCGTTCGAGTTCGTGCGCACCGTCGCCGTAGCGCGCATCCTGATGCCGGCCTCGCACGTGCGCCTGTCGGCCGGGCGCGAAGGCATGAGCGACGAGTTGCAGGCGCTGGCTTTCTTCGCCGGCGCCAATTCGATCTTCCGCGGCGAGCGCTTGCTGACCACCGCGAACGCGCCGTGCCGGCGCGATGCCGAACTGTTCCAGCGCCTCGGGCTGCGCGCCGAGGCACCGGCGCCTGCCCCGGCTCCCGCGGTGCGGCCGTCGGCGGCGCCCGCCACAGCGCCGGCGCTGTTCTACGACGCGGCCAGCGCCTGAGCGGGTAGCGCGGCGGTGGCGCGCCCGTTCGCGGACCTCGGCGAGCGGCTGGCCGCGCGCGAGGCGGCGGGACTGTACCGTCGGCGGCGGGTGGTCGACGGCGTCGCGGCGCCGCTGGTGCGTGTCGACGGCCGCGAGTTGCTCGCGTTCTGCAGCAACGACTACCTCGGCCTGGCCAGCGATCCGCGGGTCGTGGCGGCACTCGCCGACGGCGCGCGTAGCTACGGTGCCGGCAGCGGCGCCTCCCACCTCGTCTGCGGGCACGGTCCCGCGCATCACGCGCTCGAGGAAGAGCTGGCGCGTTTCACCGGCCGCGAGCGCGCGCTGCTGTTCGGCAGCGGCTATGCCGCGAATCTCGGCATCGCCGCCGCGCTGCTCGCGCGCGGCGATGTCGCGCTGCAGGATCGCCTGAACCACGCCTCGCTGCTCGACGGCGCGCTGCTCGCCGGCGCGTGCCTGCAGCGCTTCCGGCACAACGACTCCGACGACCTCGAGCGGCGCCTCGCACGCGCGGCGCCCGGTCGTCGCGTGCTGGTGGCGGTCGACGGCGTGTTCAGCATGGACGGCGACGAGGCGCCGCTGGCGCGGATCGCGGCGGCGTGCGCGGCGCACGGCGCGCTGCTGCAGGTCGACGACGCGCACGGCTTCGGTGTGCTCGGCGAGCACGGCGGTGGCACGCTGCAAAAGCACGGAATCGACACGGCCGGGGTGCCCGTGCTGATGGCGACGCTGGGCAAGGCGCTCGGCGTGGCGGGCGCCTTCGTCGCCGGCAGCGCCGAACTCGTCGAGACGCTGATCCAGTCCGCGCGCACCTACATCTACACCACCGCGATGCCGCCGGCGCTGGCGTGCGCGGCATCCGCAAGCCTGCGCATCGTCGCCGCCGAGCCGTGGCGGCGTCAGCACCTGCAGGCGCTGATCGAGCGTTTTCGCGCCGGTGCTGCAGCGCTCGACCTGCCGTTGCCCGCCTCGGCGAGTGCGATCCAGCCGTTGCTGGCCGGTGCCGCCGAGGAGGCTGTGCGCATCGCGGAGCGACTGCAGGAACTCGGCCTGCTGGTGCCGGCGATCCGGCCGCCCACGGTGCCGGCGGGGCAGTCGCGGTTGCGCGTGACGCTGAGCGCGGCGCACAGCGAAGCGCAGGTCGATCGTCTGCTCGAAGCGCTGGCGCAGGCGTGGCCCCGATGAACGGCCCCGGCGCGGCGCGCCCGCGACTGGTGCTGCTGCACGGCTGGGGCAGCAGCGCCGCGGTGTTCGCCGGACTCGCACGCTCGCTCGCGAATGTCACCGACGTCGAGACGCTCGAACTTCCGGCCCACGGTGAGCGGCGCGGCGAGCCGTTTCCGCGTGATTCGCAGCGGTTGCTCGACTGGCTGCATGCGCGCGTCCCGGCGGGCGCGGTGCTGGTGGGCTGGTCGCTGGGCGGGCAGCTTGCGCTGCGGCTCGCGCTGCGCCACCCGCGGCACCTCGCGGCGCTGGTTACCATCGCCACCACCCCGTGTTTTCTGCGCACACCGGACTGGCCGTTCGGGATGACGCCGTCCGCATGGGAAGCGTTCCGTGCCGGACTGGCGCACGATCCGGCGGCGCAGCTCGCCCGCTTCGCGGCCCTGCAGGCGCACGGCGACCGGCGTGGGCGCGAACTCGTGCGCGAACTGCGTGCCGCGGCCGGCGCGGCGCCGGAGTCCGCCGGCGAACTGCTCGCCGCGCTCGATGAGCTCGGCGCTCCCGATCTGCGCGCACAGCTGGCTGGACTGCTGACACCGTCGCTTCATGTGCTCGGCGAGTGCGACGCGATCGTCGATGCGCGCGTCGCGGACGAGTTTCTGCGGCTGCAGCCGCAGGCGAGCGGGTGGGTGGTGCCGGGCGCGGCGCATGCACCGCTGCTTGGTGTGCCGCGCGCGCTGGCCGCGCGGATCGCCGATTTCATCGCGACGCGGGTCGACACGTTGCCCGCGCCCGCTCCCCGCAAGCATGCGATCGCGGCCTCGTTCGGGCGCGCGGCGCCGGGCTACGAGGCCGCGGCCTCGCTGCAGCGAATGACCGGCAACGAACTGCTGGCGACCCTGGAGCCGCTCGCGCCGCGCCGGGTGCTCGATCTCGGCAGCGGCACCGGGCATTTCGCCGCCGTGCTGGCCGGGCGCTTCCCGCAGGCGGCGATCGTCGGCGTCGACCTCGCCGAGGGCATGGTGCGTCATGCGCGCTCGCGCGACCACGCGCACCGCCTTGGCTGGGTGTGCGGGGACGCCGAGCGCTTGCCGCTCGCGGCGGGAAGCGTGGATCTGGTGTTCTCCAACCTCGCCTTGCAGTGGTGCGCAAGTCCGCTGCCCGCGTTCCTCGAGATCGCCCGCGTGCTCGCGCCGGGCGGACGGGCGGCGATCGCCACGCTCGCCGAAGACACGCTGTGGGAACTGCGCACGGCGTGGCGCGCGGTGGACGACCGGGTGCACGTGAACCACTTCGACACCGTGGGCACGCTGACCGAGGCGGCACGCGCGGCCGGCTTGCGCGTGCGCACGCTGGTGCAGCGCTGCCACCGCCCGGCCTATGCCGACGTGCGCGCGCTGGCGCGCGAGCTGCGCGCGCTGGGCGCGCACAACCTGAACCAGGGGCGCGCGTCGGGACTGGCGGGGCGCGCGAGCTGGCGACGCCTGCAGGAGGCGTACGCGGTGCTCGCGAACCCCGACGGTTCGCTGCCGGCCAGCTGGCGCGTGGTGTATCTGGTGCTGGAGAAATGCGATGACTGAGGCGGTGTTCGTCACCGGCACCGACACCGGCGTCGGCAAGTCGCTGGTGGCGGCGGCGCTGCTCGTGGCCGCAGGTGCACGCGGCGCGCGCACGGTCGGGATCAAGCCGCTCGCCGCCGGCGCGGTGCGCGCTGCGCACGGCCTGCGCAACGAGGACGCCGAACTCCTGCGGCGCGCGATGAACACCGGGCTGCCGTACCACGAGGTCAACCCGGTCGTGCTCGAGCCGCCGATCGCACCGCACCTCGCGCTGGTGGCGGCCGGCCTGCGTCTGACGGCGGAGGAGCTGCGCGCGCGTTGCGCGCCGGCGTTGCGGCGTGCGTGCGACTTCGTGGTCGTCGAGGGCGCCGGCGGTTGGCGGGTCCCGCTCGCCGGCGCCGAGACCATGGCGGATTTCGCGCGCCTGCTCGGTTTTCCGGTGGTGCTGGTCGTCGGCATGCGGCTGGGTTGCCTGAACCACGCGCTGCTCAGCGCCGCGGCGATCCGCGCCGATGGCCTGCGCCTCGCGGGCTGGGTTGCGAACGTGATCGACCCCGACATGGCCTGTCTGGAGCAGAACGTCGCGACCCTGGAGTCGCTGCTCGCAGCACCACGCCTCGGCACGCTTCCCTGGCGACCGGGCATCGTTCCCGAATTCGCCGCCACGCTGCTCGACCTGCGCCCGCTGCTGACGGCGGTGCCGTGACGCCGACCGGGTCACGGCAGCGATGCGCGCTTGCGTATACACTGATAAGGGTCCACGAGCATGTCTGTCGGGTTGCAGAGGCTGTCGCAAAACCTCTCACCGTGGGGCGGTGCCAGCGCGCGGCGGCGATTTCACACCCGTGGGACGCCGTGAATACGTCCCTGTAGG
>CAUJIL010000057.1 GCA_963204845.1 Pseudomonadota bacterium
CAGCAGGCGCTCCCACAGCACGTCCAGCCACTCCAGGTGTGCCGGCTTCATCAGGCAGGCACGCAGGCAGGCGACGCGCTGCGTATCGAAGCTTACACCCGCCCAGTGCCGCGCGAGCAGGCTGGCGGGCAACTCGGCCACCGACAGATGCAACCCCTGGCGCGCGGCCGCCGCGAACAGCTGCCGCGAGCGGCGTGCGACCTCGCTCGCCTGCGTTGCGGCCGGCGCCCATGCGACGATATCGAGCTGCGGCTCGAGCACGGTCAGGAATCGCGGCTCGGCGCGCAGCCGCGTATACAGCGCGCGCGCCGCCGCCAGCGAGGCATCGAGTCCGGCCGCGAATTCGCCGGCGGGTTCCAGCGGCAGCAGCCTCTGCGTGGCCCACAGCGCCACCGCGACGGCGCCGGGGCGCGAGCATTCGAGGCTGATCTCGCCGAGGTGCAGCTCGTCGCTGCTGAAATACGTGTACGGCGAATCGTGCCGGTAGAAACGCGCCACTGCCGGATCACGGAACAGCACGCAGCCGCAGCCGTAGGGTTGCAGACCGTGCTTGTGCGGATCGATCACGCAGGAATCGGCGCCCGCGATCGCCGCGAGCGCCGCCGCCACGTGCGGCGCGGCAGCGGCGGCCAGACGGAAATAGCCCCCATAGGCCGCGTCCACGTGCACGCGCACGCCGTGACGGCGCGCGAGCGCCAGCACTTCGGGCAAGGGATCGACCGCACCGAGCGCCGTGGTCCCCAGCGTCACGACGACGGTGCCCACGTCGCCCACCGCGAGCTCGCGCGCCAGCGCCGCCGGATCGAGCCGCGCCTCGGCGTCGACCTCGACGGCCGTGAACGGCACCCCGAGCAGCGCCGACAAGCGCTGGTGCGTGTAGTGCGCCTGCGAGCTCGCGAGCACGCGACGCCCCGGGTGCAGGCGCGAGGCGACCCACAAGGCCTCGAGGTTCGCCAGCGTGCCGCCGCCGCAGAGATGCCCCAGGTGCGTGTCCCAGCCGATCATCCGCGCGAGTCCGGCGACCGCCTCCTTCTCGAGCGCCGAGCTCGCCGGCCCGCCTTCCAGCGCGTGATTGTTCGGATTGATGCGCTGCGCGAGCGCGCTGGCCAGGCGCGCGACCGGATGCGGAGGTTGCAGCATCTGACCGACGTAGAGCGGGTGGTGGAACGGATAGCTGTCGCGCAGGCGGCGGGCGGTCTCGTCGAGCACGGCGCCGATGCGCGCCCCGTCGAAGGCCTCGACGTACGGCGGCAGCGCCGCGAAGCCCGCGGCGAGCGTGTGCGTCGCCTCGCGCAGCAGTTCCAGTTCCTGTTCGAGATGCGTGATGTCCACGGCTACCCTCGGGACTGTCTGCTCTGAAGCCCGACCTACGGAGTGTCCGCGGCCTGGCGGTCGGCGTGGTACGAGGAGCGCACCAGCGGCGCGCTGGCGACGTGCCGGAAGCCGAGCGAGCGTGCGATTTCCCCGAGCTCGGTGAATTCCGCGGGCGGCACGAAGCGATCTACCGCCAGGTGGTTGCGGCTCGGCTGCAGGTACTGCCCGAGCGTCAGCATGTCCACGTCGTGTGCGCGCAGCTCGCGCATGACCTCGATCACTTCCTCGTTGCGCTCGCCGAGCCCGAGCATGAGGCCGGACTTGCTGAGCACCTCGGGGCAGCGGCGCTTGTACTGGCGCAGCAGTTCCAGCGACCACGCGTAATCGGCGCCCGGGCGCACCTGGCGGTACAGGCGCGGCACGGTCTCCAGGTTGTGGTTGAACACGTCCGGCGGTTCGCCGGCGAGGATTTCGAGCGCCACGTCCATGCGGCCGCGGAAATCGGGCACCAGCACCTCGACGCGGATGCCGGGATTGCACGCGCGCACCTCGCGGATGCAGGCGGCGAAATGCCCGGCGCCGCTGTCGCGCAGATCGTCGCGATCGACCGAGGTCACGACCACGTAGGTGAGCCGCATCTCGGCGATCGCCTCGGCGAGCAGGCGCGGTTCGTCCGGGTCGAGCGGGTTCGGCTTGCCGTGCGCGACGTCGCAGAACGGGCAGCGCCGGGTGCAGATCTCGCCCATGATCATGAAGGTGGCGGTGCCGTGGCTGAAGCATTCGCCGAGGTTCGGGCAAGCGGCCTCCTCGCACACCGACGCGAGCTTGTGGCGGCGCAGCACCTCGCGGATGCGCGTGACCTCCGGCGACACCGCCATGCGCACGCGGATCCAGTCGGGCTTGCGCGGCAGCTCGACGGTCGGGATCACCTTCACCGGAATACGCGCGACCTTCTCCGCGCCGCGCAGTTTCTCGCCCTGCACCAGCGGCCGGCGCGCGCGCGCCGGCGTGCCGCTGTCCTCGCTCATGTACCGCTCTCCGCCCGTTTCCCGCGCAGTATAACGCTCACCAGATGCGCACCCGCTCGGCCGGCGGCAGATACATGCCGTCGCCCTCCTGGACGCCGAAGGCCGTGTAGAACGGCGTGAAGTTGCGCAGCACCCCGAGCACGCGGTAGCGCGCCGGCGAGTGCGGATCGCTGACCAGCATCGCGCGCAGCATCTCGTCACGCAACTGGGCGCGGTTGGCCTGCGCGAAGCCGATGAAGAAACGCTGGTCGCCGGTGAGTCCGTCGATCACCGGCGCCTCGCGCCCGCCGAGCGAGGCGCGGTACGCGCGGTAGGCGATCGTGACGCCGGTGAGGTCGGCGATGTTCTCGCCGAGGGTGAGCTTGCCGTTGATCGTCATGCCCTCGACCGGGGCGAACGCGTTGTACTGCTCGACCAGCCGCGCGGCGGTGCGCTCGAAGTGTTCGGCGTCCCCGGCGGTCCACCAGTCGTTCAGCTTGCCGTAGGGATCGAAAGCACGCCCCTTGTCGTCGAAGGCATGCCCGATCTCGTGCCCGATCACGTAACCGATGGCGCCGTAGTTGACCGCCGGATCCGCGGCCATGTTGAAGTTCGGCGGCTGCAGGAAACCCGCCGGGAAGACGATCTCGTTCATGAACGGCTGGTGGTAGGCGTTCACCGTCTGCGGCGTCAT
>CAUJIL010000058.1 GCA_963204845.1 Pseudomonadota bacterium
GATTTCCGCGCGGCTCGACCCGCTGCCCGGCGAACGCGTGCTGGAGGCGCACGGTGGTGCCGTGATCCGCGGCCTGCACGACCACCATCTGCACCTGCTGGCCAGCGCGCGTGCGCTGGAGTCGATTCCCTGCGGCCCGCCGGCGGTGCGTGACGAGGCCGCACTGCAGCGCGCGCTCGGCGCCGCGCGGCCGGGTGCCGGCGGCTGGATACGCGGCGTCGGTTTTCACGACAGCGTGGCGCCCGGCATCGACCGCCACTGGCTCGACCGCGCGTGCCCGCGGCATCCGCTGCGCATCCAGCACAGCAGCGGGATGCTGTGGATCCTGAACAGCGCCGCGCTCGTGCGGCTCGGGCTGGACACCGGGGTGGATGCACCGGCGGGAGTCGAGCGATTGCCGGATGGCACGCCGAGCGGGCGCTGCTACGGACTCGACGGCTGGCTCGCCGAGCGTCTCGGCACGCCGTTACCCGATCTGCGTGCGCTCGGTGCTCGCCTTGCCGCCTTCGGTGTCACCGGTGTCACCGACGCCGGCGCGCGCAACGGCCCTGCCGAGTGGGAGTGCGTGGCGGGCGCGCAGGCGAGCGGCGCGCTGCCGCAGCGCGTGCTGATGATGGGCAGCGAGGCGCTCGACGGGTTCCCGGCCGCGGGCGAGCGCCTGGCGCGCGGCCCGCTGAAGATCTATCTGCGCGAGTCGGAGTTCGGTGCGCTGGACGCACTCGTCGACCGCGTGCGTGCGGCGCACGCGATCGGCCGCGACTGCGCGTTCCACTGCGTGACGCGCGCCGAACTGCTGTTCGCGCTGGCCGCGCTCGCGCAGGCGGGCGCGCGGCGCAGCGATCGCATCGAGCACGCCGCGGTCTGCGACGACGAGGCGCTCGCGTGGATCGCGCGCCTCGGTGTGCGCGTCGTCAGCCAGCCGCATTTCATCGCCGAGCGCGGCGATCGTTACCTGGAGGAGGTGGATGCGGTCGATCGGCCCTGGCTGTGGCGCGCCGCGTCGTTCCTCGCTGCCGGCGTGCCGTTCGCGGCCGGCAGCGATGCGCCGTACGGCGCTCTGGATCCGTGGGCCGTGATGCGCGCGGCGCGGGAGCGGCGCACCGTTGCCGGACAGTGCATCGGTGCCGGGGAAACGCTGCAACCGGTGCCGGCGCTGGCGCTGTTCGGTGCCGATGCGCAGGCGCCGGGTTCCGGGGAGCCGTGGCCCCGCGAGGGCGATCGCGCCGATCTGTGCGTGCTGGCGTTGCCGTGGCGGCAACTGCTGCGCGATCCCGACCACCGGCACGTGCGCGCGACGCTGATCGACGGCCGCGTGGTCCACCAGCGCGCGGACTGACGTCCGCGCCGGCCCGGCGCGCGCCAGCGGCTATACTTCGCGCCGTCCACGTTGCTCCGGGTGCCGCATGTACAGCGAACGCCGCTATACGCTCACGCTCTCCTGTCCCGACCGCGTCGGCATCGTCGCGCGCGTCGCCGGGTTCTTCGCCGCTCACCAGGGCTGGATCCTCGAGGCGAGCCAGCACGCGGACGAGCACAACGGCAGCTACTTCATGCGTCTGGAGGTGCGCGCGGACTCGCTGCCGTTCCATCTCGCGGAGCTGCGCGAACGCTTCGAGCCGCTGGCCGCGGAGTTCGGGATGAACTGGCGCATCAGCGACAGCGCGATCCGCAAGCGTGTGGTGGTGCTGGTCTCGCAGCAGGAGCACTGCCTCTACGACCTGCTCGGGCGCTGGAAGAGCGGCGAACTCGACATCGAGATCCCGTGCGTGATCTCGAACCACGAAACGTGGCGCGGTCTGGTCGAATGGCACGGCATCCCGTTCCACCACGTACCGGTGAACGCCGACAACCGCGAGCGCGCCTTCGCCGAGATCGAGCGCCTGTTCGCCGAGTCGCGCGCCGATACCATGGTGCTCGCGCGCTTCATGCAGATCCTGCCCGCCGCGCTGTGCCGGCGCCACATCGGCCGCATCCTGAATATCCACCACAGTTTCCTGCCGAGCTTCGTCGGTGCGAAGCCCTATCACCAGGCGCACGAGCGCGGCGTGAAGCTCATCGGCGCGACCTGCCATTACGTCACCGAGGATCTGGACGAGGGGCCGATCGTCGAGCAGGACGTGATCCGCATCGATCACAGCGACGCGGTCGAGGACCTGGTGCGCTACGGCAAGGACATCGAGAAGGCCGTGCTCGCGCGCGGGTTGCGCTATCACCTCGAGGACCGCGTGCTGGTCGCCGGACGGCGCACCGTCGTGTTCCGCTGAGCTTGCGCACGGGTGCGGATTTCTCCACAGTCGCGGCGTCACCCCGCGGACGGAGGATCGGCGATGGCGCAGCGCGACGATGCACGAAGCGGCGGCGTGCTCGGCTGGATCGAGCGCACCGGCAACCGCCTTCCCGATCCGGTGTTCATCTTCCTGTACCTGATCGTCGCGCTGATCGTGGTGAGCGTGGTGGCGTCGGCGGCGGGCTCCTCGGCACTGCATCCCTCGCACCGCGCCGCCGGCGGCGCGCCACTGCTGATCGCCGCCAGCAGCCTGCTCGCGCCCGAGAACATCCGCCGGCTGTGGGCGGACATGCCGCATACGTTCACGGCCTTCCATCCGCTGGGATATGTGCTGGTGGTGATGCTCGGCGCCGGCGTGGCCGAGCGCAGC
>CAUJIL010000059.1 GCA_963204845.1 Pseudomonadota bacterium
AGGTGCCCGCCATGCCGCAGTCGCTGGGTGAACGTGTCGCGGATCTGCTGATCGCCGAGGGGGTGCAGCGCTTTTTCTCGCTGCCCGAGGTGACCTTCGCCAAGGTGCACGATGCGCTGGACCGTGCCGGCGTGAAGCTGATCGCACCGCATCACGAGGCGGTCGCCGGCTACATGGCCGAGGCGTACGCACAGCTCACCGGCACCATCGGCGTGGTCGGCGGCTCGGTGGGGCCGGGCACGATGAACCTCTACACGGCGGTTGCCCACTCGCACGAGGAGCACCTGCCGGTCCTCTACCTCGGCGCCGAGCGCACGCTGATGGCGCGCAACTCCCCGCGCGGCTCGCGCTTCCAGGCGCCGCCGAACCTCGAGGTCCTGCGCCCCGTCACCAAGTACGCCGCGATCGTCGAGGACCCGCTCGAGGTCGACGCGATTTTCCACGAGGCATTCCGCCAACTTCACAGCGGCACGCCGGGTCCGGTCTACATCGGCCTGCCGTTCGATCTGCTGCTCGAGGAGCGGGATTTCGGGCCGCTGCTGCCGCCGCGCAGTTACCGTCCGGCGAGTTTCGTCGACACCGTCGGCGAGGCCGCGCTGGATCAGGCGCTCGCGCTGCTGGCCGGGGCCGAGCGGCCGCTGATCATCGGCGGCGCCGGAATCCGGCTCGCACGTGCGCAGGCCGCGTTCCGCGCGTTCGTCGAAGCGGCCGGCTGTCCGGTGATCCTCAGCGTAAGTGGGCGCGGCGTGCTGCCCGACACGCATCCGCAACTTTTCGATTTCGGCTGCGGGCCGGGCGCGCGGATCACCCGCGAGGCAGACGTGATCTTCGTGGTCGGTTCCTCGATCGGCGAGAAGCTCGGTTTCGGTGGCCACGCGTATTCCCGCGCGCAGCGCAATTTCCCCAACCACTTCGCGCCCGAGGGCAACCAGACCTGGATCCAGCTCGATCGCGACCCGCTGGTGCTGGGACGCAACCGTCCGATCGAGCTCGGGCTGCCCGGCGACATGCGGCTGGTGCTGCCGCGCCTGACCGAGCGGCTGCGCGGCCACGGAGCGCTCGCGAACGCGGCGGCGGTGGCGGCGCTGCGCGAGCAGCGCACGGCCTACCACGAGGCGTTCCGCGCCGCCTACGGGCAGTGTGACGACGTGCCGGTGCACCCGGGTCGCATGATGCTCGAGATCCAGAAGACGCTGCCGCAGGACGTGGTCTGGGTGCGTGACGGCGGGGCGATCAGCATCTGGCAGATGCACCTGCTGCACCACCCGATCAGCGAGCACCTGATGGCGATGAAGCAGGGCATGCTCGGCACCGGGCTGCCGTACGCGAACGCCGCCGCGCTCGCGGTGGCCGGCAGCGGACGGCGCGTGTGCCTGGTCACCGGCGACGGCTCGCTAGGCTTCTACGCCATGGAACTCGAGACCGCGGTGCGCTACGGGCTGCCGGTGGTGATCGTGGTGGCCTACGACGGGGGCTGGTCGCTCGAGGTGCCGTACTACCTGCATGTGTGCGGGCGGACCTTCGAGGTGGACCACGAGTTCGTGCGCCTCGACGAGCTGGCGCGCACGGTCGGGGCGCACGGCGAGTTCTGCGAGCGGGCCGGGGAGATCGCGCCGGCGCTGGAGCGCGCGTTCGCCTCCGGCCGGCCGGCGCTGGTGCAGGTGGTGATCGATCGCGCGGCGAACGCCTTCGAAATGCCGCACACCGAGATCTGGACCCGCTGGCACGCGGACAAGGTCGCGTACGTCGATGGTTGAACGAGTCGCAAACCGGGAGAGCGGACGAGTGGAACGGAACGTGCAACGCAACAAGCGTCTGGCGCAGGCGTACCTGGAGGCGGTGCAGAGCGGCGACGTTGAGGCCATCGCCGGCTTTTACGCGTCGGATGGCGTGATGTGCACCACCGGCAACACGCTGGGATCCGGCGTGTTCGACGTGGCGCAGATCCGCGAGGCGGCGGCCGGCGCGTTCGCCGTGTTTCCGTCCGGCATGCGCTTCACGGTGCTCGGCATGACCGGCGAGGGGGAGCGCGTCGCGGTCGAGGCGGAATCGCGGGCCACCCACGTCTGCGGTACGCCGTACCACAACCAGTACCACTTCCTGTTCCGCTTCCGCGACGGGAAGATCGTCGAGTTCAAGGAATATTCGGATACCGAGCTCGTCACCCGCGTGGTGTTCGGGGGCAAATCGCGGCTGACTACCGCCTGATCGAGGAGACCAGCGCATGAAGATCGGCCTGCTGAGCCTGATGTCGATTCCGCAGGAGTACGTCGAGGCATCCTTCGCGATGTTCCGGCCGAGCTTCGAGCACGTGCTTCGCGAGAGCACCGAGGTGGTGTTCCTGAATCCCGCACGGGCGCTCAGCGGCAACGTCGCGGATCCCGACAACCTGTACTTCTCGTTGCTGAACCGCCAGGCGATGGTCGAGGGTTTTCTCGACGCCGAGCGCGCCGGCTGTGATGCCGCGATCGTCGGCTGCTTCGGCGATCCGGGCGTGCGCGAGGCGAGGGCGGTGGTGGATATCCCGGTCTTCGGTCCGGGTGAGTCCGCGATGCACTTCGCCTGCCAGATCGGGCGGCGCTTCGCCGTGATCGGCGCGAACATGCCGGGCCAGCAGGCGCAGATCCTGGAGCAGGTGCGCGCGGCGGGACTCGAGAGCCGGCTGATACCGAACGGCGTGCGCGTGGGCAGTGATTTCGTCGCCAACTGGGAACGCTGGGCCGCCGACCCGCGGGCGGCGGCCGACGATGTCGCCGAAGTCGCTGCGGCGTGCGTGCGCGATGGCGCCGACTGCATCGTCGTGGGCTGCGCGGGGCTCGGCCCGCTGTGCACGCTGGCCGGTTTCACGGCCCTGACCACGAACGGCCAGCGTGTGCCGATCGTCGATCCGGTCACGGTCGCGATCAAGACCGCGGAAATGGCGGTAGACATCCACCGGGGTACCGGATTGCCGATCCCCGCGCGCGCCGGCAATCTGGTGCTGCCCGCACACGAGGACTGGTGCCGGGTGCGGCGGAACTTCGGCCTGCGCGCCTGAGCGCCGGCTATGGGCCGCGCGACGTCGACCCTGAACAAACGGGAGCAACCCCATGCGTGACGATCTCTACGAGATACACAAACTCCTGTACCTGTACTGCGAGGCGCTCGACCAGGGGGATTTCGACGCGATGGCCGAACTGTTCCGCCATGCGCGCTTCGTGACGCCGGGCGATGCGCCGCCGGTGGTGGCGGATCCGGCGGCGATCGTCGCGATGTATCGCAGCTACACGCGCATCTATCCGCAGACCGGCACGCCTGGCACCCGCCACGTGGTGGCCAATCCGATCATCGACATCGCCGACGACGGGCTGAGCTCCACCTGCCGTTCGTATATCGTGGTGTTCCAGGGGATCGAGGATTTTCCGCTGCAACCGGTGGTCGCCGGTCGCAACCTCGATCGCTTCGAGAAGGTCGACGGCCGCTGGCGCTATGCCGAGCGCGAGATCCTTTCCGAGCACTTCGGCGATCTCTCCCGGCACATGCTCAGGGAGTTCGGCCCGGATACGGCACAGCGTTCGCAAGCGGCACATCGGACAGCGGGGGAGGAACGATGAACCTGCAGGCATTGCTCGACGAGCAGCAGATCCGCCAGCTGTTGCTGCGCTACGTGGTGGCGCTGGACTCGCGTGATTTCGCGTTGCTGGAGTCCGTGTTCACGCCCGACGCCCGCATCGATATCCCGGCCGCCGGCGTGTTCGATCCGGCCGGCTACCGGGTTGCGTGCGCCGAGGGGCTGGGCCGCCTGGATGCGACGCAGCATTTCGTCGGCGAACCCATGCTGCAGATCACCGGCGACACGGCACGCGCGCGCAGCTACCTGCTGGCCCAGCACGTCGTCAACCAGCTGGCGCCCGAGGCGACACTGACGATCGGTGCCTGGTACGACGACGAGTTCCGTCGGGTCGGGGAGCGCTGGCTGATCGCCGCGCGCACCGGCAACGCCGTCTGGTGGTCCGGGAACCCCGCGGTGCTCGGTCTGCACGGGGTGCCGAACGCCTTCGAACGCCAAGCCGGGCACCAGAGCCCCGCGTGGTGCCGGGTACCCGCTGGCGCCGTGGGGGCAACGGACGGGCGGAAGACGCCATGACCCGGCCGGCTGGACGCTTTGCGCGCGTGGCCTTCGATTTCGATGGCACCCGGGTACTGGTCACCGGGGGCACCCGAGGCATCGGCAGGGCGATCGCGCAGGCGTTCGCCGCCGCGGGCGCCGAGGTGCTGATCACCGGCAGCGCGGCCGCGGCGTCGGCGTACGAGGACCTGCCCGCGGGAGTCACGTATCACCAGTTGCGACTCACCGAGCGCGACGATATCGCGCGGCTCGCGGCGTCTTTCGACCGGCTCGACGTGCTGGTCAACAACGCCGGCGGCACCGGCGGCGCGGCGACCCCGTACGATTTCGACACGGCGCTCGCGGTGAACCTCGGGTCCGTCTACCACCTGAGCAGCGCGCTCGCCGATGCGCTGGCGGGCTCGCGGCTCGAGGGCGGCGCCGCGGTGGTGAACACCGCCTCCGAGATGTCGCTGTTCGCGAGCCCGTATTTTCCGGGCTACGGCGCCGCGAAGGCGGGAATCGTGCAGCTGACACGCACGTTCTGTGCACTGCTGGCGCCGCGCGGCGTGCGGGTCAACGCGGTGCTGCCGGGCTCGGTCCCGACACCGATGACCAGCACCTTCGCCGACGATCCCGCGGTGCACGCGATGGTCAGCGCCGCAACACCGTTGCAGCGCTGGGGTGCACCCGAGGAGATCGCCGCTGCGGTATTGTTCCTGGCCAGCCCCGCAGCTTCGTTCATCAGCGGTCACACGCTGGTCGTCGACGGGGGCTATTCGGTAAGCAAGTAGACGATGGAGTCGATACGCATGAAACGTTTCGTGGACAAGGTATGCCTGGTGACGGGCGCGGCGTCGGGGATCGGGCGTGCGACCGCCCGCCGGCTGGCGAGCGAGGGCGCGCGCGTCGCCATCGCCGACATCAACGAGGAGGGGCTGCGCAGCCTCGAGGCGGAGTTCGCCGCCTCCGGCACCGCCTGTGTGGCGCTCGGCTTCGATGCGCTCGACGAGGCCTCGTGCCGCGCGCTCGCCGAGCGCACCGTGGAGCGCTTCGGCCGGCTCGATGTGCTGTGCAACATCGCCGGTGCGTGCCGCGCCGACCACTTCCTCGAGCTGCGGCTCGCGGACTGGGACCGCATGTTCGCGATCAACGTGCGCAGCCTGGTCGCGATCAGCCAGTCGGCGCTGCCGCACCTGATCGCGAGCCGCGGCAACATCGTGAACATGGCGTCGGCATCCGCTCTGTGCGGCGCCCCGTACTGGAGCGCGTACGCGGCCTCGAAAGCCGCGGTGGTGTCGCTGAGCGCGAGCCTGGCGGTCGAGTTCAACGCGCGCGGGGTGCGGGTGAACTCGGTCTGCCCCGGCGGCGTGAACACCACGCTGCCCGGCACCTACAGCGTTCCCACGGACGTCGACACCAACGCGATGCAGCGTCTGTTCTCGATGACGCAACCGGTGGCTGAGCCGGAGGAAATCGCCGGCGCGGTGGCGTACCTCGCGTCCGACGAGTCGCGCTTCGTGACCGGGGTGGCGTTCACTATCGACGGCGGCCAGCTCTGCTGACCGACTGGCCCTGAGCGGGAGGTGACTCATGACGACGATGAAGGCAGCGGTTTTCAGGGGGGTTGGCGACGTTGAAATGCGTACGGACGTGGCGCGCCCGCCCGCCGGCCCCGGCGAGGTGCTGATCCGGGTCCAGGCCTGCGGCATCTGCGGCAGCGATCTGCACATCTATCGCGTCGATTCGCCGTCGGCGCGCGAGATGTACGCGGGCACGCTGCGCGTGGACGCCGACGGCGTGCGCATCATCGGTCACGAGTTCGCCGGCGTGATCGCCGACACCGGGCCGGGGGTCGAGGGCTATGCGATCGGTGATCGCGTGGTCGGCGTGACCGGCGGCGGGGCGATGGCCGAGTACGTGCCGGTACCCGTGAATCCCTTCCAGCTGGTGCGCATGCCCGACGAGGTCTCGTTCGAGGAGGCGGCGACGACCGAACCGCTGGCCGACAGCCTGCAACTGGTGCGCAAGGCGGCCGTGGCGCCCGGGGAGAACGTGGTGGTGTTCGGTGTCGGCGCGATCGGACTCGGCGTGGTGCAGGCGCTGCACGCGCTGGTGCCGCAGATCGGGCGCATCGTGGCCGTGGACGTATCGGCGGCGCGCCTCGCGATGGCGCTCGAGGTCGGCGCGAGCGACGTGATCGACGCCACCACGCAGGACGTGGTCGCGGCGGCGGGGCGGATCTGCGGCACGGTGGTGCAGCCGTTTCCGCCCATGCAGCCGCCCGACGTCGGGGTCGTGATCGATTGCGCGGGCTACATCCGGCACATGAAGGGTCCGCCGCCACTGCAGACCGCGCTCGACCTGCTGCGTCCGCACGGCGGGCGTATCGTGTGTTTCGGCGCCTTCGAGGACGAGGTCACGCTGAACCTGACCGACCTGATCCTCAAGCAGCCGCTGATCATGGGCTCGCTGGGTTATCTGCCGGAGGATCTCGAGCAGGCACTGGAGTTGATGAGAAGTCGAAGAATAGACCGCAAGCGATTGATATCAGACAGATTCCAGATCGAAAACGTACACGACGCATTCCAGACCCAGGGCAATGGGCGCGCGATCAAGGTGATGGTGTATCCCTGAGCGCGCGGATCCGGATCAGCCGACCAGCGTGAAGTCGGTGTACGCCAGCGCATCGCCGGCGCCGGCGAGCAGCGCGAACTGCACAGTGTCACCGCCGATGCCGGCGCTGGGGTTGTAGTAGAGCCCGCCGCCGTCGAGGTCGTACCAGACGCCGATCGCATCGGCGGCGCCGGCTCCGGTGTAGCCGTGCCCCTCGAAGTAGTACGCCGCGCCCAGCGTGCCGCTCTGGGTGCCGGCGCCGGAGCGCAGTTCGGCGAACACCGAGGCGGCGAGCAGGATCTGGTCCTGCGGAAAACTCGCCTCGAGCAAGGTATCGACGTTGCCGGTACCGGGCGCGGTGTCGAAGACGAAGTGGTCCGTTGCGCTGTCGATGCCGGCGGACAGCGTGTCGTTGCCGAGTCCGCCGTTCAGCGTATCGGCGCCCGAGTCACCGGTCAGTTGATCGGCACCCGCGCCGCCGTGCAGGCTGTCGGCGCCGGCGCCACCGGCGACCGTGTCCGTACCGGTGCTGCCGATCAGGGTGTCGTTGCCGGCGCTGCCGTGGAGCGCGTCGTTACCGGCGCCCCCGACGAGGCTGTCGTCGCCCATCGAAGCGAGCAACGAGTCGTCCCCGGCACCACCGTCCAGTGTGTCGTTGCCACCGCCCGTGGACGCTGTGTCGTTGCCGTCGAGGCCGGCGAAACGGTCGTCGGCACCATAGCCGATCAAGGTGTTGTCGAGCGCGTTGCCGCTACCCTGCTGGATGCCACTGGCGCGCAGATGGTGCAGGTTCTCGACGCCGTCGGGCAGCGTGTAGTTCTGCGCGGTGGATTGCACGGTGTCGTTGCCGCCCTCGGCGCGCACGCTTTCGAGCACGAGGTCGGTGGATTGGTTCACCACGTAGTTGTCGTCGCCCGCACCGCCGTCGAGTGTGTCGGTGCCGGTGCCG
>CAUJIL010000060.1 GCA_963204845.1 Pseudomonadota bacterium
GCACGTGAAAGCCCGGCAGGTGGTGCGCGTACTTCTGGAACGCTTCGGCGACCTGGATCGCCAGCTCGCGTGTCGGTGTGAGCACCAGCACCTGCGGCTCGCGGCGCGACAGGTCGAGCCGCTGCAGCAGCGGCAGCGCGAAGGCCGCGGTCTTGCCGGTGCCGGTCTGCGCCTCGCCAAGCAGGTCGCGACCGGCGAGCAACGGCGGAATGCACGCCTGCTGGATCGGCGAGGGCGTCTCGTAACCCACATCGGCGAGCGCCTGCAGCAGGGGTGCGGACAATTCGAGCTCGGCGAACGAGCCAACGGTGTCGGACATCGGGAAGATCTCTGGAAACAGGGACCCCGCGGCATGCCTTGCGGGCGGATGCGGGGCGCACAGTATGGACCAGGCGCGTGCGGTTGTTGACCTCGGATGCACCGACATACTGCCGCTGACGCCCCACCGGGCGGCCACGCCCGCAGCGGCCCCCGCTTCGCGCGGCCCCGATGCCACCGGAACGGGCCCGTCCTTGCGAGCGGCGCGACCGCCGCGCAATACTTCGCGGCGTTCGCACAACGGATGATGGGCAGCGATGAGCCAGATGCGGGTAGGAGTTCTTGGCGGCGGGTCATGGGGAACCACGGTCGGTTCGCTGGTCGCGCGCAACGCCCCGGTGCTGCTGTGGGCGCGCGATGCCGCGACCGTCGCCGAAATCAATGCGCGGCACACCAACGAGAAGTACCTGCCCGGCGCGCGGCTGAACGAGGCACTGCGCGCAACCGCCGACATCGGCGAGGCGATCGCCGGCGCCGACGTGCTCGTGGTCGCGGTACCGTCGCAGTACGTGCGCACCACGCTGGAATTGGTTCGCGAGCACATCCGGCCGTGGGTGCCGGTGATCAGTCTGGCGAAGGGGCTCGAGGCCGGCAGCGGCAAGCGCATGACCGAGATCATCGGTGAAGTGCTTCCGGGGCATCCGGCCGGCGTGCTGACGGGACCGAACCTCGCGCGCGAGATCATGGCGGGATCGGCTGCCGCGAGCGTGATCGCGATGGAGGACCAGACGATCGTGCGCTCGCTGCAACGGCTGCTCAGCAGCGGGCTGTTCCGCGTCTACACCAACGACGACGTGATCGGCTGCGAACTCGGCGGTGTGCTGAAGAACGTGATCGCGATCGCAGTCGGCATGGGCGACGGCCAGGGCGCCGGGGACAACACACGCGCGGCGCTGATCTGTCGCGGACTGGCCGAGATCACGCGCCTCGGCGTCGCGATGGGCGGCAAGTCGGCGACCTTCGCCGGGTTGGCCGGCGTCGGCGACCTGGTCGCCACCTGCACCAGCGCGCAGAGCCGCAACCGCCACGTCGGCCTCGAACTGGCGCGCGGGCGCTCGATCGACGACATCGTGGCCGGCATGTACATGGTCGCCGAAGGCGTGAAGAGCGCGCCGGTGGTGATGGCGCTGGCCGAGCGCCACGGCGTCGACATGCCGCTCGCGCGCGAGGTCTACGACGTGGTGCGCGGGCGCAGCTCCGCGCGCAAGGCGTTCCGCGGGCTGCTGCGCACCGCCGCCGGCGCGGAGTCCGAGGCGGGTTGATCGGCGTGTTCCCGTAACTCCGGGCGGTGCCCGGACGTGTTCGCGTAGGTCCGGGCTGTGCCCGGACATTCGTTCGGCCACAGGCCGAACCTACGGGCCGAACCTACGCGGTTTCCTCGAGCGCGCGGGCAAGCAGGGCGAGGCCTTCCTCGAACACCAGGTCCTCGACGGTGATCGGCACCAGCACACGGATCGTGTTCGCGTAAACGCCGCAACTCAACAGCAACAAGCCCAGTTCGGCCGCGCGCGCGGTGAGCGCGCGGGTGCGCTCCGGATCGGGCTCGTGGGTACCGGGCCTGACGAGTTCGAACGCGACCATCGCGCCGAGGCCGCGGATCTCGCCGATGCCGTTGCGCGGATCGGCCGCCAGCTCGCCGATGCGTTCCCGGAACCGCTCGCCGATCGCCTGCGCGCGCTCGAGCACGCGTTCCTCGTGGATCACGTCGATCACGGCCAGCGCCGCCGCGCAGGCGACCGGGTTGCCGGCGTAGGTGCCGCCGAGCCCGCCCGGCGGCGGCGCGTCCATCACCTCGGCGCGTCCGACCACGCCGGCCAGCGGCAATCCCCCGCCGATCGACTTCGCGGTCGTGATCAGGTCCGCGTGCACGTCGTAGTGTTCCATCGCGAAGAAGCGGCCGGTGCGGGCGAAACCGGACTGCACCTCGTCGGCGATGATCAGGATGCCGTGTTCGTCGGCGAGCGCGCGCAGCGCGCGCATCAGCTCCGGCGGCGCCACGGTGAAACCGCCCTCGCCCTGCACCGGCTCGATCAGGAAGGCCGCGATGCGGCGCGGCTCGACGTCGCACTTGAACAGATGCGCGATATCGGCCAGCGTGTCCGCCACCGTGACGCCGTGGTACGGATGCGGGAAGCGCGCGTGCCACACATCGGCCGGAAACGGCCCGAAGCCCGCCTTGTACGGCGCCACCTTGCCGGTGAGCGCCATCGCCATCATCGACCGGCCGTGGAACCCGCCGCTGAAGGCTATCACGCCGGGGCGCCCGGTCGCGTAGCGCGCGATCTTGACCGCGTTCTCGACCGCCTCGGCGCCGGTGGACAACAGCAGCGTCTTGGCCGGACCCGCGATCGGTGCCAGCGCGTTGAGGCGCTCGGCGAGCGCGACATACGGCTCGTAGGGCATCACCTGCACGCAGGAATGCACCACGCGCTCGAGCTGCGCGGCCATCGCAGCCAGCACATGCGGATGGCGGTGGCCGGTGTTCTGAACCCCGATGCCGCCCGCGAAATCGATGTAGCGCTTGCCCTCGACGTCCCAGATCTCGGCGTTCAGCGCGCGATCGACGAACCGTTGCGTGGCGCTCGAGACTCCGCGCGCCACCGCGGCCATGCGGCGCTCCCAGAGCGCGGCGTTGCTGCTCATGCTGACTATCCTCGCTGTAGCCCGGGAACGGCGTGCCCGGAGCGCGGGGATACTACGGAACGCCCCCCGGCGCGGCAACACCACGCCGGGGGTAGCCCGGAGGAAGGGGGTTCAGGCGGCGTCGCGCTTCGCGGGCAGCATGCGCGCCAGCGTGTTGTCCTTGACGAAATAGTGGTGGTACAGCGCAGCCAGCGCGTGCAAGCCGATCAGGTAGTACCCGAATTCACCGATGTCCTTGTGCCAATCCTCGATGGTTTCGGCCAGGTCCTTGTTTTCGGCGATCAGCTGCGGCAGTTCGGCAATACCGAAGAACGGCACCGCCTTGCCTTCGGCGCTGAACACCAGCCAGCCCGCGATCGGCATGCCGATCATGAACGCGTACAGCGCCAGATGCATCAGCCGCGAGACCATGTCTGCCGCACCCGCCGGCGCCGGCACGATGCGCGGCGTGGGCCCGGAGAAGCGCGCCGCGATGCGCACGACGACCAGCGCCAGCACCGTGATGCCGAAGCTGAAGTGCAGCATCATCAGCAGCTTGCGCGGGTCGCTGCCCTTCGGGTACGCCTCGTGCAGAAGGACCGCCGCGTAGACCGCGACGATCAGCACCAGCATCAGCCAGTGCAGCGCGATCTGCAGCGAGCCGTAACGTTCGGTCGAGTTCTTCCACATGAGCGGGTGCCCTCCAGAGGATGGTTCGGGTCGCATTATGCCCGCGTGCAGGCACCTGCAACCAGCAGCTCCACGGGGGATTCGTGCACGCCGCCCATTAAGCTTTCGTTAAGGCATCCTGACCAGGCGCGCATTCGCCGCGGCGCCGCGCGTTGGAACCCCGGCTCCGGTCCCGTATGATCCGGGCAGACAGGATCGGTTTCGCTCATCCACCGGAGGGCGCGGCAATGGTGAAGATCGTGGTACTCGGAGCCGGCCTGGGCGGCATGCCAGCGGCCTACGACCTGAAAAAGACGCTGGGCAGCGGACACGAGGTCACGCTGATCAACGCGAGTCCGCATTTCCAGTTCACGCCATCGAACCCGTGGGTGCTGGTCGGCTGGCGCAAGCCGGAACAGGTGCTGGTGCCCATCGGACCGAATGTCACCAGGAAGGGCGTGCGTTTCGTTGCGCAGGCGGTGACACGCATCGACCCGGCCGCGAACCGGCTCGAACTCGCCGACGGCAGCGAGGAGCCCTACGACTACCTCGTGATCTGCACCGGGCCGCGGCTCGCCTTCGACGAAATCCCCGGCACCGGACCCGAGGCGCACACGCACAGCGT
>CAUJIL010000061.1 GCA_963204845.1 Pseudomonadota bacterium
CACGCCGTATGCCCTCGAGGATCTGTCCCGGCAGCGTCGCGTCGGTGCAATCGAGATCGGTGCGGTCGGTGCGCCAGACGCCGACTATCGGCGGGCAGCCGGTGTGCGAGAACTGGATCACGCGCCAGCCGCGATCGCGCACCAGCGCGAAGAACGGCGGCATCCAGGCGACCGACATCGAGTCGCCCCACACCGCGACGGTGTGGTCGGCTGCGGGCGACCCCCAGATCTGGCAGTTGCGGTAAGCGACGGATTCCGGCGCAACGATCCCGGTGCAATCGCTCTTCGGGATCCCGTCGGCATCGAACTCGCGCCAGGCCTCCTTGATCTGCGACTGGATCCCGGCCTGCTGTGCGAGCCGCTGCGGCCACAGGATCCCGCTCTTGTAGCCGAGCACGCCCGTGATGCCGATCGCCACAAGCGCCACGGATAGCCAGACCGGCACGCTGCGTGCGCGGCAGTTCCGGATCGGGATCTCGACCAGTCGACGCGTGAGCGTGGCCAGTACCACGCTCGCCGTGAGAGCCACCCAAGTGTGTATCGCGGGCAGGTGCCCCGCGTACTCGATGCGCGCCAGCGACAGCAGCGGCCAGTGCCACAGGTACAGACCGTAGCTCACGAGCCCCAGCCACACCATCGGTCGGCTGCCGAGCAGGTGCCGGTTGATGCGCGCCCCGGGACCCGCGGCAATGATGGCGAGCGACGACAGCGCCGGGAGCGCGGTAGCCACGCCCGGAAACCGGCTCTGGTCCCCGAGCAGGAGCGCGCACCCCGCGAGGCAGACCACACCCGCTACCGAAACCGCGTCCTTGGCCAGCCGGAACCGCACGGGTTCTCTCGTCGCGACCCGGTCGAGTTCCCAGACGGCGAGGATGCCGCCGAGCCCGAGTTCCCAGCAACGCGACAGGGGCGAATAGAAGGCGCCGATTGGATCGTGCGCCGCGAGGCGTATCCCTGCCAGAAGCGAAGCGGCGCACACCAGCAGCAATGCCAGGCCCACCGCGCCGCGCAGGTGGCGCGCGGCAGCGTCGAGACCGACCACCAGCAGCGGCCACAGCACGTAGAACTGCTCTTCGATCCCGAGCGACCACAAGTGCAGCAGCGGCTTCAGTTCCGCCTGCTGGTCGAAGTATCCCACCTCGTTCCAGAGCAGAAAATTGGACGCGAACACGCTCGCCGCCGCGATATGCCGGTACAGGGACGTGAAATCGTTGAGGTTCAGCAGGAGGTAACCGCAGACCGCCACGAAGAACAAGACCACCAGCAGCGGCGGAAATATGCGCCGGATGCGTCGCGCGTAGAAATCGACGAAGGAGAAATCGCCCGACCTGCACTTGCCGTAGATCTGCCCGGTGATCAGGTAGCCCGAGATCACGAAGAAGACGTCGACGCCTGCGAAACCGCCCGGCACCGCGCTCCCGAAGCCGTGGTAGAGCACGACCAGCAGGATCGAGACGGCGCGCAGTCCGTCGATGTCGGGACGGTAGGTCTGCGGTGCAGCACCCGTCATGGCGATGGCCGGCGCAATCGCTGCCTGAGCGTCAGGCTGAACTCGACGGTCCGCCTGATGAACCTCCACTTCGCGGCCCAGTTCACGTTCCAGTGCGAAACGCCGTGAGCCCGCGCGCCGAACCGCACCGGGAACCGATGCACCGCGAGCCCGCTGCACCGCGCCTGGTGGTAGGCATACAGATCGAGCGAGAAATCATCGGGGGGCGATAACCACGATACGAAGAAACCGCGCGCGAACATCGTCGGCTGGGCGTTGATGTCCCACAGGGGGCGCGCGAGCAGCACGGTCTCGAAGATGCTCATCGCCACCGTGAATGCGCTGTCCGCGAGCGGCCGTCCGTAGCGACGGCCCTTCACGAAAATTCCGTCTCCGTGCTGCTCGAAGAGCGCGAGCCCGCGCAGCGCGTCCTGCGGATCGGTCTGCATGTCCGCGTGCGTCCAGCCGAGGATATCGCCCTCGGCGGCCCTGAGACCGGAAACGATGCCGAAACCGTAACCGCGGTTGACGTCGACACGGATGCTGCGGCAGCCGGGATACTGCGGCAGCAGGCTCGCCAGCAGCCGCGGCGTGTCATCGGTCGACCCGTTGTCGACGAGCACGACCTCGATGCCCGGTCGCACCGCCAGCTCCTTGCAGCGCTCGAGCAGCAACGGCAGGTTGGCCGCCTCGTTGTAGCAGGGAATGACCAGGGAAAATCTCATCGCCGCTCCGCGGGTGGGGTGTGCGCGAATACGAAGAACTTCATCCCGGCGAAATTGAGCGTTGCCGAAACGCCGGTCGCGACCAGAAACGCGATCTGCACCGCTCCGACCGCGTCGGCGAGCAGGCGCAGCGCGAGCGAATTGACCAGCACATTCGCTCCCAGCGTGCTCGTGTACACGGCAGCGAAGCGCCACGCGCTGCCCGCGCGGTGCGCCGCATGGCCGAAGGTCCAGAAGCGGTTGGCGAAGTACGCGAACGTGGTTCCGGCGACGAAACCCGCTGCCTTGGACACGGCGGTCCCGGTCATCGCCAGTGCCAGCAGTCCGCGATAGCTCGCGAAGTCGACCAGCACGGTCGACGCACCGACGACCAGGAACCTGGCGAGCTCGCGCCGGATCACGCGCACTCCCCGGGCAAGGCCGGCGTCGTGGCCGCGTACCGCCTCGCCAGCACCTCGACCCGATCGGGCGGGATGCGCGCATCGCTCTCCAGCTGGTAGGGATGGCCACACCACTTGTGGAAGCAGGACTGCCAGTACTCGAAAGTGCGCAGGTCGTTCGGCGTGCCCCAGCACAGGTACGAATCCACTTCGAACAGGCGACAGTGCATACCGAGTGCGATCGCGTCGTTGATGCAGGAATCGACGTAGAACTCGCCGTTCACGCGACCGTTGCGATCGAGCAGCCGCTGCGCGGCGTGGCGGAAACGCGCTGCATCCCGGAACGTGAAGGTCCCGAGTACGACCGGGTCGCTCTCCGGCGCAGCCAATGGCGTCTTGACCGAGACGCAGCTGATCACCCCGTCGCCGTCGGCGTCGATCCAGCCGAACATCTGCGGATGCCTGTTCGCGTTCGGATAGCCGCGAATGCCCCAGACCACCACGTCGACGCCCGGGTCTTCGAGCAGGCGCCGCAACGTCGAGGCGTCGTACAGGGCGCCGTTGTCGCAGGCGGCGATCGTTATCGGGCCGACGGTCCCGCCGACGCGGTCATCCAGCGCGTCCACCCCGATCAGTGTGGTGCAGAGCTGGCCCTCCGTGGCGCGCTCGACGGTCACGACGATTGCCTCCGGGTAGAGCCGTTGCAGATCGGCGGCGATCTCCCGATGACCCGCCATGTCCGTCCTCACCACGAAGACGTGCCGCTCGGCAGGCGGCAGGTCGTGCACCGCCTGCGTCACCATCGGCAAGCCGGATACGGGAATGAGCGGCTTCGCGAGCACGTAGCCCTCGCTCGCGAAGCGCTGACCCGCGCCGGCCATCGGCACCACTACCGCGCCGGTGGCGACGCCGGTATCCCGTGGAGCCGCGATCAGCCCACGGAACGCCTTCGACCAGTAGGCGTATTCGGCGAGGTCTTCCGGCGTTCCCCACTGCATGAAATGCTGCAGCGGATAGACCGCCACGCGCTCGTCGGCGGCCAGCAGCGGCTTGTAGGCCAGGCTGACGTAGTACTCCCCGCCGATGTGCAGCCCCTGCTCCATCACGGCGCGAAACGCATCGACCATGAGCCGCGCGGAGGCGAAGTAGTAGGTACCGCTCGAGGCAAACTCCTGCATGCGGTCGCTGGTGAAGGGTTGCTTCTCGCGTATGTCCCGGACCCACCCGCCTTCATCCCTCAGGTAGGCGTAGTTGGTGTTGCCCAGGGAGTGGGGGTGAAAGCCCCGGTAAGCGGGGATCGCGCCCGCACAGCCGGTCGCCTCCACGAAGTACCGGAAGTGATGCCAGTCCCAGTAGCAGGTGAAATCGCAGTAGTTGACCACGACGGGCTCCGCGGCATCGAGCAGCTGCGCGACCTGCGTCACCGCGTGCACCGGGCCGAGCTTGTGGGGCGCGATGCCGACGACCCGCCCCGTGGGACAGTAGCGCTCGATGATCGAGCGCATCCGCCAGGACGCATGGTCGAGGTGCTGCTGGTTGCAGACGAACAGGAAGTCGGTTTCACCGGGAAACATCTCGATGACGTGAGCGATGATCGGCTTGCCATCGATCTCGATGAGAGGCTTGGGAACCGCATATCCCGCGCGGCGAAAGCGCTCGCCGAAACCGGACATCGGCACGATGATCTTCACGGTGAATTCCGCTCGGCTTTCCCTGACCGCAGGCCGTCGCCCGCACTGACCCGCGCAGTATAAATCATCGCTTGCACCCGATTCATGCGTGCGCGAGCCCGGACTGCGGCATTTGCCGCCCTGCGGCACGCGTGACATCATGCCGCCTCCCAGTGCCCGCGACCACTTCCGATCCATGCGCAAACTGCTCGCCTCGCTGCCGCTCGCCGTCTGCATGGCGTTGGTCTGCGCGGTGTACGCGCCATTCCTCGTCGGCGGCAAGGTACAGATCCACGGCGACGGCGTGGCGTTCAGCGTGCCGATGCTGCATCTGCTGAAGGAGAGTCTCGCGCGCGGCGAACTGCCGCTGTGGACCGAACTCGCCTACGGCGGGCATCCGGTGTTCGCCGAAAGCCAGATCGGCGCGCTGAACCCGCTCAACGTCGCGATCGCGTGGCTGTTCGATCCGCTCACCGGCCACACGGCCTATCACTTCGTCGCGCTGCTGCTGTCGGCCTGCGGGATGTGGCTGTTCGCGCGCGAACTGGGCGCGCGCTCCGCCGCGGCGGGAGTCGGCGCGATCGCGCTCGTGCTGTCGCCACTGTGGCTGGGCACGCAGAACAACCTCACGATCTCGGCCGCCTCGATGTGCGTGCCATGGCTGCTGTGGAGCTTCGAGCGCTGGCTGCGGGCCCTGCGGCCGCGTGACGCGGCGCTGTTCGCGCTGGTCTGTGCGCTCGCGGTGTGCTCCGGCTATCCGCAAATCGTGCACGGCACCGGCGTGTACGTCGCGGTGCGCGGCATCTGTGCGCTCGTGGACGCCACCGAGCGGGCGCGCCTGCGCGCCGCGCCTGCGCGCACCGCGCTCGGCCTGGTGGCAATGCCGGTGCTGGCCGCGTTGGTCGCCGCCGCGCAACTGCTGCCGCTCGCCGAGCTGACGCAACTGTCGTACCGGCAGCAAGGCGTGGCGTTGTTCGAGGCGCCCGCCACATGGTACCTGCGCGGGCTGTTCTACAGCCTGTACGACCCGGCCGATGCGGTGTTCACTGCCGGCCCCGGCGATGCGCACGCACAGCAGTTCATGCACTTCAACCTGAGCGGCAGCATCGCGGTGTGCCTGCTCGCGGTGGCAGCGGTACTGTTCGTGCGCACACGCGGGGTGCTGGCGCACCTGGTCGCCACCGCGGTGCTGCTGAACCTCGGCTTCGGCAGCAGTTCGCCGCTGTGGCAGTTCGTGCACGAGCACGGACTGTTGCCGGGACTGGACCGCTTCCGCGCGATGAGCGCGTACTTCAACGTGGCGCTGTGCGGCATCGCGGTGCTCGCCGCGCTTGCGACCGAGCGCCTCGCCGCCGCGCCCACCGGCCGGCGCAACGCGTGGCTGCTGGCTGCGCTGGCCGCGGGGTTCGTGCCAGCGCTGGTGCACACGTACAGCGACTGGGTATCGGCCTGGCAGTTCCTCGCGCCGGCCGTGCTCGCGATCGCGCTGTTCGCCAGGGCACGCGTGCCGCGACTGCCGTTGGCGGCGATCGCCTGTGGCGCGCTGGTGCTCGAGGTGCTCACACTGCGGCTGCAGCCGTTCCTGTTCCACGCCCCGGAGTTGCTGCGCGAGCCGCCTTCGGCCGCGCTCTACGCCGACGATCGACGTGAGGATTTCCGCCATTTCGACGGTTCGGTGCTGGTGCTGTACGCGCAGCAGAACGCGCTGAGCGGACGCGTCGCGGACGGGCTCGGGTATTCGATCGAGGCACTGACGCCAACCGCCAACGTGCTCTGGGGCATATCCTCGATCCACGGCGGCATGGCGCTCGACCTGGCGCGCCGGCGCCTGATCGAACAGCCGATGATCGACGAGATCGCCGATCCAGCGCTACGCGCCGCGGGCACGCGGCTGATCGATACGCTGTCGGTCCGCTACCTCACTGCCGGTGCGATCGTCGTGCCGCAGGGGATGCCGGTCGCGTATCGCTCGGCCGACGATGCGGTGGTGATCTTCGAGAACCCGCAGGCGTTGCCGACGCTGCGCGCCTACACACGCGCCCGCACGGCACCCGATGCCACGTCGGCGCTCGCAGCGTTCGCGGACACGGCGCCCGACACGCTGATCGTCGAATGCCCCGACGGCGCCTGCGTGCAGCCGTCCGCGCCACCGGCCGACCCGCCCCCGACGCTTCGCATCCGCGAGCGGACCCCGACGCGCCTGGTCGTCGATGTGCAGGCGGCGCAGCCCGGATGGCTGTTCGTGGCCGACGCGAACTACCCGGGCTGGCGGGCGACGCTGGACGGCGAGGAGGTGCCGGTACGCAGCGCGCAGGTGCTCGGCAAGGCCGTCGCCCACGGCGCGGGCCGCCACCGGATCGAACTGCGTTTCGCACCGCGCTCGCTGCAGCTCGGCCTCGCCGCATCGGTGTTCGGCCTTGCGCTGGCGTTGGCGGCAATCGCCCTCGACCGGGGGCGCACGGCCACGGTGCACCGGTGATAGAATGCCGCGCCTCGGACGGATCCGCAGCGATCGCGCGCCATGCGCGACCGAGGAACGGTGGTGCAACCCTGGCGAATGGATCGAGGAATGGCCGTAGGCAAGCGAGTCCTGGTAACCGG
This sequence comes from Pseudomonadota bacterium, assembly GCA_963204845.1. Lineage (GTDB taxonomy): Bacteria > Pseudomonadota > Gammaproteobacteria > Pseudomonadales > UBA5518 > UBA5518. The sequence continues at coordinate 6,866 of CAUJIL010000061.1, forward strand.
CGGCGCGGGCTTCATCGGATCGCATCTGTGCCGGCGGTTGCTGGCGCGCGGCGACGAGGTGGTCTGCGTCGACAATTTCTACACCGGCCGCAAGTCGAACGTGCTCGACCTGCTCGCCAACCCGCTGTTCGAGGTGCTGCGCCACGACATCACGTTCCCGCTGTACGCCGAGGTCGACCAGATCTACAACCTCGCCTGCCCCGCCTCGCCGATCTACTACCAGTTCGACCCGGTGCAGACCACCAAGACCTCGGTGCACGGCGCGATCAACATGCTGGGGCTCGCCAAGCGGCTCCGGGCGCCGATCCTGCAGGCCTCCACTTCCGAGGTCTACGGTGACCCCGAGGTGCATCCGCAGCACGAATCGTACTGGGGGCGCGTGAACCCGATCGGCCCGCGCAGTTGCTACGACGAGGGCAAGCGCTGCGCCGAGACGCTGTTCTTCGACTACTACCGCCAGCACCGGCTGGCGATCCGGGTGGTACGGATCTTCAATACCTACGGCCCGAACATGCAGCCCGACGACGGCCGCGTGGTCAGCAACTTCATCGTGCAGGCGCTGCGCGGCGAGGACCTCACCGTCTACGGGGACGGTTCGCAGACACGCTCGTTCTGCTACGTCGACGACCTGGTCGAGGCGCTGATGCGCATGATGGACAACGACGCGGGCGACCCCGGCCCGCTCAACCTCGGCAATCCGCGCGAATCGACGATCCTCGAGATCGCCGAGACCGTGCTGCGGCTGACCGGCTCCGCCTCGCGGATCGTGTTCCGTCCGCTGCCGGTCGACGACCCGCGCCAGCGCCAGCCCGACATCGCGCGCGCGCGCGAGCTGCTCGGCTGGGAGCCGTGCACCGTGCTCGAGGACGGATTGCGCAAGACCATCGATTACTTCCGGAACAGCCTGTGAAACTGAGCGTCGTCATCCCCTGCTACAACGAGAAATCCACGATCGCCGACGTCATCGCGGCGGTGCGCAACGCCCCCGGCGGCGACAAGGAGATCATCGTCGTCGACGACTGCTCGACCGACGGCACCGGCGAGTTGCTGCGCACCACGCTGACCGCCTCCGTCGACCGGCTGATCCACCACCCGGTGAACCGCGGCAAGGGCGCGGCGCTGCGCACCGGGATCGCCGCCGCCACCGGCGACATCGTGATCATCCAGGACGCCGACCTCGAATACGATCCGCGGCAGTACGACACGCTGATCGCGCCGATCCTGCAGGACAAGGCCGACGTGGTCTACGGTTCGCGCTTCATGGGCTCGGAGCCGCACCGCGTGCTGTACTTCTGGCACCGCCTCGGCAACGGGCTGCTGACGTTGCTGTCGAACATGCTGACCAACCTGAACCTCACCGACATGGAGACCTGCTACAAGGTCTTCCGCCGCGAGATCATCCAGTCGATCACCATCGAGGAAGACCGCTTCGGATTCGAGCCCGAGATCACGGCCAAGATCGCGCGCCGGCGCTGCCGCATCTACGAGGTCGGCATCTCGTACTACGGGCGCACCTACGAGGAAGGCAAGAAGATCGGCTGGAGGGACGGCGTGCGCGCGATCTACTGCATCCTGAAGTACAACCTGTCGCGGTGATCCCGCGGTGCAGATCGTTCGCTACTTCTTCGTCGGCGGTGTGGCCGCCGCGGTCGATCTCGCGGTGTTCGCGCTGGCGATCCAGCTGCTCGGCTGGCATTACCTGGTGGCCGGCGCCTGCGGCTTCCTGCTCGCCACCGGCGTCAACTACGTGCTCAGCATCCGCCACGTGTTCACGGCCGGCGCCCGCTTCTCTCGCGCGCGCGAACTGCTGGCCGTCTACGCCGTCAGCGCGATCGGGCTGGCGTGGCACCAGCTCGCGCTGTGGGCCGGCGTCGAGGCGCTGGCGCTGAACGTCTACGTTGCGAAGATCGGCGCGATCGCGCTGGTGTTCTTCTGGAACTTCTTCCTGCGCAAGTACTTCGTGTTCGCGCCGGCATCGCGCGGTCGCTGATCCACCACGCTCAGTCCAGCGCGTGCACGGCGCGAAAGCGCGCCGCGATCTCGGCCCCGCGCCGGCGCAGCGGGATCTCGACCAAGCGGTAGTTGAGCTCGGCGAACACCAGCAGCAGCACCAGCGCCGTGGCCAGGAACTCCGGCGTGAAGCCCGGATCGAAGCCGATGCCCTCGGGCATGCGGCGGAACCAGATCTCGCGGGTGGCGAAATACGCCGGGATGTGGATCAGGTAGATCGCGTACGAGCGTGTGCCCACCCACAGGAACACCGACCGTATCCAGCCCGGCGCCATGATGTAGTTGCGGTCGAAAGAGGCGATGAATACCAGCACCGCGCCGATGTAGGCGACCAGGCTGATCGGCACCGGCACGTGCAGATCCTCGCCGCCGGCGAACGCGAGCCCGCCGGCCAGGATGCTCACCAGCACCACGCGCCACGCCCGGCCGGCCATGAAGCGCGGCTCGAACAGCCGATAGCTGGTGGCGCGCGACCAGATCGCGATCAGTACGCCGAGGGCGAGCGCATCGGTGCGGATGATCGTCCCGAGCGGGGTGCGCGGCAGCAGCAGTTGCACCACCACCACCGCGCCGAGCACCAGCGGCAGGCGCTTGCCGCTCAGCCAGATCAGGAACGGCAGCACCAGGTAGAACTGTTCCTCGAGCGACAGGCTCCAGTACGGGAACGTGGCTCCCGGCTCGAACTTGCCGTAGACGAGCATCGCGCGCAGGTTGGCGACGTTGAACACGGCCGCCAGCGCGCCCTCGAGGTTCGCGCGCAGCGTGCCCCACGCGCCCGAGCGGTCGAAGAACACGCAGGCAACCAGGATCACCGCCAGCCACAGCCACGCCGACGGAATCAGGCGCCATGCGCGGCGGATCCAGAACGTCAGCGTGGTGACCAGCCGCTCGTGCGTGGAGCGTGCGCCGCTGATGCGCGGGATCAGGTCGCGCGCGATCACGAACCCGGATATGACGAAAAACAGATCGACGCCCGACCACATGCCGGTCCAGCCGAACAGGATGCGGTGCGCCTCGCCACCGACCCACGCGAACAGGTTCATGTGCATGTGCTCGACGCACACGAAGATCACCGCGATCGCGCGCAGCACCTCGATGTCGTCGATCCGGCCGCCGGCGGGCGTCGCGTGGATGGGCGCTGCGCTCATCGGACCTCCTGCCAGGGTTCACGTCGCAACAGCGGTTGCACGCGCGCGTACTGCCAGCGCGCCACGGGGTGGCGGAAACACGCCGCCGCATCCACCTCCGGCAGCAGCTCCGGTGCGATATCGTTGCGAACGAACACCGCATTGAAACCGTAACGGTTCGCACCGACCAGCCGGTAGCCCTTCTGCCGTCCCAGCGCCACCATCGCGGGCAGCGAGGCACCGCAGTAATCGACCTCGGTTCCGAGCTCCGGATCGACCAGCTTGCGCACGCAGAACTGCGGATCGTAGGGCACGGTCACGGACGCATCGTCCAGCCAGCCGGCCTGCACCTCGATGATCACGACGCGCGGGTTCGCGGCCGTGATCGCCCGCCACAGCCAGTAGTCGTTGCCGTCGACGTCGATCGACAGCAGGTCGATCTCACGGTCGAAACCGTAACGGGCGATGGTCTCGTCGACGTTCTCCGCCGTGAGCCAGGCCTGGCAGATCGCGGGCGGGATGCGGCGCGTATCGGGATGCGACCAGTAGAACGCATTCGCGATACGGATGTTCTGCTCGCTGCCGTCGCAGAGCAGCGCGTGCCAGCCGTGGTTGATGATCAGGTTGGCGGCATTGCACTCGCGCCCGTCGCCGGCACACATCTCGACCACGTAGCGGTTGGTGGTGCCGATCAGCGCGAACACGTAGTGCAGGATGCCGTCCTCGCCGTTCTGCGAGTGGTTGCGGAACTCCACCGCCTCGAACTCGTGGCGAATGCCACGCGCCGCGTCACGGCGGTACTGCGCGGTGAGCAATTGCTGCGTGCCGCGATCGACGTAGTTCGGCTGCGCGGCACCGGCGGCCAGTGCCTCCAGCCCCGCGAGCCGGTTCCCGAGCGCCGCGAGCTGCTGCTCGATCGTGTCGAGCCGTGCATCGGAAGCCCCCGAGTCGGGGCGCTGCGTACCCTTGCTGCCGAACATATCCACTCCGTTGCCTTGCCGTCGGTCGCCGCCCGCTCAGCGCCGCCGCGCGACGATCACGCGGGTCTTGGGCATGCGCTCGTTGAACGCCTGCAGCATCGCCGGCGCGCCGGGCAGTTCGAGAAAACGCGACCAGGTTTCCGCCCAGCTTTCGAGCAGCGGATGGTACGGCGGCGCGATCTGGTCCATCGTGGGCGCTGTCCCTGCGGAGCCATCGCGCGTGGCCCAGAAGAAGCTCATCCAGACGAACCAGAAGAATCCGTACTGTCCGCGCTCCTCGATCGCGAGTCCGCTCGACTCGACGAGGTCCTCGAACTCCTGCGGCGCGATGATACGCACATGATTCGGCGGTGCGAAGTACGAGGGATCGGCGAAGGGCTGCTGGAAATGCTCCGCGGCGGCGTCCGGCACACTGATCAGGTATCTGGCGCCGGGGCGTCCCACGCGCACCATTTCCGCTAGCACCGCGCGCGGATCCGTCACGTGCTCGAGCACCTCGGTGGCGATCACGCGTGTCATCGTCCCGTCGCGCACCGGTAACCGCTCGCCGCTGGCGCGCAAGGCGCCGTGCGCCGTCAGACCGCGTTCGTCGAGGCGCCTGGACAGCGAGGCCAGCTTCTCCGCGTCGAGGTCGCAGAAGACCACCCGCGCGCCCTGCTGGGCCGCGAAGGTGACCGCGAGTCCGTCACCGCAACCGATGTCGAGCACGGTGTCGTCCGGCCCCACCGTGAAACCGGAGAACAACTCGCCCGTCGCCGCCTTGCACCACCCGCTGAACACCATGTCCGCCAGACCGCACTGGCGAGGGTCGCGCCGCCATGCCGCCTCGTCTTGCGCGGCACCCGCATCGCCCGAGGGCGCCTCCATGACGGAAGGAGGAGCATCGCGTCGCGCTGCTGCAATAGCGGCCTCGTGCGCAGAAAAGAACCCGCCGAGGCGATCACGTGCCACCGCCTGCGAACAGTGCCGCTGCAGATTCTGCTGCGCGGCAGCCGACATCCGTGCATAGCCCTGCGGATCGCCACGGCGCAACGCGCGGCTATCCTCGTATGCGCGACGCAGTCCCTCCCATTCGGGCCGGAAGCGACGCGTGCGCAGGATCAGGCCCATGTCCTCCGGCCAGTGATACAGTTCCTGGTGCGCACGCACCGGATAGCCGCTGGCGGCGTCCAGGTAATCGAGCATTGCCGTGTGCGCCGGCGCGATCGCCGGCACCCCGGCCGACATGTACTCCATCAGCGGCAGGCACTGCCCCTCGCCGAGCGAGGAATTGACCGCGAAGTCGGTCGCGCACAGCAGGTCGGCGTACTGCGCGTCGTCGAGGTAGGCGTGCACCAGCACGATGCGTGCCGCAACGACGGGCAGGCGCCGAAGCTCTGCCAGCACTTCGCCGATCGCCTGCTCGCGATCGTGATGCACCAGCTTCATGACCAGCGTGCAGTCGGGCGCGTCGCGGAATGCCCAGCAGAACGCGCTCAGCAGATCCTCCCAGTTCTTGCGGCCGTCGAGCGGGCAGAACACCGCCGTATAGACCACGCCATCGAGTGTCAGACGCTGCAACTGCGGCGGATGCTCCGCCAGCAGCGTGTCCGCGGCCGCCGAGAAATCGCAGACACGGCTGTCCATCAGCGTCCCGTCGATGTCCACGCCGCGCCCGGAGCCCGCGGCGCGGATGGCTGCGCGCCGCGCCGCGAGCGGCGCGAAAAAGTCCCACAACGGTGCCGGCACGGACACCACCGGATAATCCGGCCGGATCGCCTCGCGCACCACGCGCGCGGTGAAACCCGAATGCGTGATCGTGCGCCCGAGGATCGCGAGCACCCGCAACCAGTCGGTACCCCGCCGCTCCGCCCACGGCGTATCGGGAAGGCTGTCGTACTCCCAGGCAATCACCGGCACCACCGGGCACTCCAGGTCGAGCGGCACCCGGTGCGGCGGCGCGAAGCAGAGCAGCACGCAGTACTCGCCCCTTGCCGCGCACTGGCGATAGCAGGCGTCCGCTTCCTGGCAAGGATCGGTGATCTCGCGCACGGTCCCGAGCGATTCGAGCACCGGCAGATACGAGCGCATCACGAAGTAGTAGCTGTAATCGGCGCGACCGAGGTCGCCCGCGATCGAGGATGCGGTGAACGGCACGTGCACCAGGAACATCATCGCGCCTTCCTCCCCGATGCCGCCCCCGCAGGCGCCGGCTCGGTCGCGTGCATCCCGGCGGCACCGGTGAGCAACCGCTCGAGTTCGCTCGCAACCCGTTCGATGCCGCAATAGCAGCGCATCGTCGCGGCAGCGGCCTCGCCCATCTCCCGGTACGTGCCGGGGTTCTCGTGACGCAGAGCGAAGCTGCGCGTCAAGGCGTCGACCACGGACTCCCAGCTCACGCGGTACTGCAGCGTGCGCAGCACGGCACGTTCGTCGTGCGGCCAGATGCACGGTTCGGTCGCGGCGTCGATCGCGATCGAGTTGCGGTCGTCCAGGTAATCGAGCATCGAGGTGTGGCGCGGCGCCAGCGCGGGCCTCCCACAGCTCATGAATTCCATCAGCGGAATGCACAGACCCTCGGCCTTCGACACGTTCACGTAGAAGTCCGTGCGCCGCATCAGCTCGCCGTAATCGACGTCGTCGAGAAAGCCGTGGACCACGACGACCCGGCACGCGAACCGCGGCAGGCACTGCAGCAGGCGGTGCATCTCGAAGAGGTAGCTGCGCTGCAGCCGTTGCGTCATCTTCAGCACCAGCGTGACGTCCTCGCGCGCGGCGAAGGCGGTGCAGAAGGCAGAGACCAGCAGCTCCCAGTTCTTGCGGTCGTCGAGCGGGTTAAGCACGCTGGTGTACACCGTGCCGTCGAGTACCAGCCGCTGGCGCACGTGTGCCGCCACCGGCTGCGGCCAGGCCACCGGTGCCGCTTCCTCGTCGCGTTCGACGACGATCTCATCGACGCTCTCCGCGAGGACGCCTTCGGTGTGTTCCTCGATCGTCACGCTGCGCAGCCCCATCCCGAGCATGCGCACGTCACCGGACGCACCAGCGGGCTCCGGCTGCACCCCGGTGAACCCGAGCACCTGCGCCGGCTCCGCCAGATCGAACTCCAGCGTGTGCCACTGCAACTCGGCGCCGGGCACGAACACGTGCCGTGCACTACCGAGGTACACACCGAGCGGCATGGTCGCGTTGCGGCCATGGCCCAGCGCTTCGAGTTGCACCCGGACCCGTCCGGTGACCGGCCGCGGCAACATCAACCACGGTGCGCTCGATGCCGACCAGGCGCCCCAGCCCTCGGGTGTCCAGAACTCCTGCAGCAGCGCGCTGGCGGGCGATTCCGCGTGCAACTCCAGATGCAGCGTGCCTCGCGCTGCCGGTGCGGCCGACTCGCGTACCGCCAGGCCCGTGATCCCGAAACCGATGCTGCGTTCCTCGCGCGCACCAGGAATGGGGCGTGGATCGATACCGGCGATGTGGAGCATCCGCGCCGGGCGCTCGAGCGCAAAGCGCAGCGTGTGCCGCTCCTCGCCGTCGCCGATGCGCAACACCCGGTACACGTCACCGAGTCCGGCCATCAGTACCCGGCCCTGGTTCCTGCCGTAGGCACGCACCGTGAGTTCGAGCTCCACCTCACCATGCAGTAACCACGGCAACGCAATCCAGACCTCGTCATTGCGCGACCAGGCGCCCCACGGCTCGGGGCGATAGAACCCGAGCAGGGCGCCGGTGTCGGGCGCGTGCAGCCGGAAATCCAGCGCGTGCGCGCGACCGTCCCACAGTTCGAGCGCGTAGGCGGCCAATGGTCGCGCGCAGCGCAGCCGATCCGGGCCGGCCTCGAAATCGCGCGTGTCGAACACGGCGCCATCGACGTCGAGCGTCACCGTGTGCCCGACCTCGTCGCCCGCCCTGCGCACGCGCTCCATGCGCTCCCACAGCGGCACCGGTGCCGCCAGCAACGGCAGCCGCGGACCGAGTGCGCGGCGCACCGCCTCGAGCGCATGCCCCGAGAGCGTGATCGCCGCCGCGACGCCACCGAGCGCCACCCGCCAGTCGTTGCGCGGATTGCCGCCCCAGGCCTCGTCGGGAATACGCTCGAACTCCCACGCGAACAGCGGAATCACCGGGCAACGCGCGGGTTGCGGCAGGTTCTGCGGCGCGGTGAACGCGATCAGCACGCAGCGCTCGCCGCGCGCAATCGCCTCGTCGTAGCGCGCGTCGGCCTGCGCGGGATCGTCGAGCACGCTGACCTGCCCGAGGCGCTCGAACGCCGGACGGAACTCCTTCAGCAGGAAGTAATAGCTGTATTCCGGAGCACCCAGCGACTCCCGGATGTTGCCGGCATTGATGCGTGACCAGAACAGGAAATGCAGCGGGCGCGTCACGACGACACTCCCTGCGGCGCATCGATCAGCTCGAGCGCGGCCTGCGGCGCCAGCCAGTTGCAGCCGACGAAGCGCGGCTTGTCGACGTTGATCGCGTAGAAGATCAGCGCCCGGTCCCGCCATTCGTAGGTGCGGTCGACGTGTGCGTCGGAGCGCGTCAGCGCGGTGGTCACCGAGTAGTGCCCTTCGCCGAGCGTCATCACGAAGCGCAGCCGGAACACATACTCGGTTCCCGCGGCGAGCTTCTCGATCGGGATGCCGAGGCGATGGCTGTTGATGCCGAACATCTCGTGCCCGAGGCGATCCTTGATCATCAGCCCGACCACCAGCGACGGCAGATCGACGTGAGCGCGAAAGCGCACCGCCAGCTCGACCTCCTCGCCGACGCGCCCGGCGTCGCTGGTTCGACCCTCGGCGTTGGCGAGCGTCACCGCGACGATCGTCGCCTCGCCGGTCCCCGAGGTGGTCTGCACGGCACCCTGCGCGTTCAGCTCCTGGCGGATGTGCGCGAAGGTGCGGTCGGCCATCAGCGCGTGGTAGAAATCCATCACCACCTCGGGTTCGCCCTGGCGCAGCAGGCGGCCCTCGTGCAGCAGGATCGCGCGGTCGCACAGCGCCTGGATCGAGAGCCGGTCGTGCGAGACGATCAGCAGCGTGGTGCCCTGCTCGCGGAACTCGCGGATGCGCGAGAAGCTCTTGTGCTGGAAATACGCATCACCGACCGACAGCGCCTCGTCGACGATCAGCACCTCGGGACGGCGCGCAGTCGCCAGGCTGAACGCGAGCCGCATCGCCATGCCGCTCGAATAGGTGCGCAGCGGCTCGTCGAAATAGCTGCCGATCTCGGCGAAGTCCTCGATCGCGGGCAACAGTTCGGCGATCTCCTCGCGCCCCAGACCAAGCAACTGGCCCGACAGCACCACGTTCTGCCGCCCGGTGAACTCGGCGTGGAAGCCCATGCCGAGTTCGAGCAGCGCCGCCACGCGCCCGCCGAGGCGCACCTCCCCCTCGGTTGGCCGCGTGGTGCCGGTGATGATGCGCAGCAACGTGCTCTTGCCGGCGCCGTTGAAACCCACGATCCCGAGCGCCTCGCCAGGCTCGACGCTGAAGTCGATGTCTTTCAGCACCCAGGTCGGCTGGTGCCGCGGCCCGCCGAAGGGCAGCAGCCACTCGGCCAGCCGCGACCACTGGCTGGGGTAATGTTTGTAGGCCTTGCCGAGGCCACGGACTTCGACCGAGTGCGTCATAGCTCGTCCACGATCTCGTCGGCGCGGCGCCGGAACAACAGCAGCGCGAGGCCCAGCGCACCCAGCGCGCACAGCGCGGGACTGGCCAGCGCGGACCAGTCCGGCCAGCCGCGCCCCAGCGCGATGGTCTGCAGCGCCGCCATCAGCGCGGTCATCGGATTGGCGGCGACGATTCCGGCCGCCTCCGGCGGCAGTATCGCCAGCGGGTAGACGATCGGCGTGAACCAGAACCAGAACTGCAGCAGGATGCCGAAGAACTGCCCGGCGTCGCGGAAGAACACGTTGAACACCCCGACCAGGATGCCCAGGCCGAGCGCGAACGCGCACAGGATCGCCAGCACCGGCAGCAGCGCCAGCAGGTACACGCCGGGGAAATGGCCGGTGACCAGCAGCATCACGAGGAACAGCGCGTAGATGATCGCGAAGTTCAGCCCGGCGTTGAACAGGACGATCAACGGCAGGCAGATGCGCGGAAAGTTCATTTTCTTGATCAGGTTCGCGTGCTCGAGGAACACCCCGATGCTGCGCTGGACGATCTCGGAGAACAGCCCCCAGCTCAGCAGCCCGGCGCACAGGTAGACGCCGTAATCGAAGGTGTCCGACTCTCCCGGCAGGCGCGCCTGCATCAGGCGGGCGAAGATCACCAGGTACACCGCGACCATCGCCAGCGGATTGATCACCGCCCACGCGGCGCCCAGCAGCGAATTGAGATAGCGCGCGCGGAACTCGCGCCGCACGCTGCTGGCGATGAAACCGCGGGAGCGCCAGGCGGCGCGATACAACTGGGTCAGCACGCTGCGGCCCCGGAACGGAGAGACGGCGCATTATAGCGGTCAGGCATCGCGCGGCACCGCGCCGTGCGGCAGTGCGCACAATTCCCGATAGACGGCCCGATACGCCTCGGCCATGCGATCGGCGTCGAGCACCGTGGTGACGCGCCGGTACGCGGCCTGGCCGAGGCGTTCGCAGAGCGCCGCGTCGTCGGCCAGCGTCTGCAGCGCCGCGCGCAGCGCCTGCGGGTCATTTGGGGGCACCGCGAGGCCGGTCTCTCCCGCCATGTTGACGAAGCCGGTGCCGGTGCCGATCTCGGTGGTGACCAGCGCGCGCGCGAAGTGCATCGCCTCGAGCAGTGCCACGCCGTAGGCCTCCGAGCGCTGGTTCGACGGCAGCACGAAGGCGCGGCTCAGCGCGAACAGCGCGCACTTGTCGGCGTCGTCGATGCGTCCGGTGAACACCACGTTCGACAGCGCCGGATCGGCAGCGAGCGCGCGCAGGCGCGCGCTCTCGGGCCCGTCGCCGGCGATCACCACCCGCAGCGAGGTACCCGCGACCGCTCGCAGCAGCACGTCCAGCCCCTTGTAGTAGCGCAGCACGCCGACGAACAAGAAGAAACCCTCGCCTACCCGTGCGCGCCAGTCCGCGAGCAGGCGTGGCGAGGGCTGCGGCAGGTGCGCGCGATCGATGCCGATCGGGATCACGCGCACCGGGACCGGCGCGCGCGCGAGTTCCGCGCTGCTGCGGCGGTAGTTCTCCGAGGTCGCGACGATCAGGTCCACGCGGCGCAGGAAGCAGCGCATCAGCGGTGCATACAGCGTGCCCAGGAACTTCTGCCGCACCACGTCGGAGTGCCAGGTCAGCACCACGCGCTTGCCCAGGCGCTGCGCGATCGCGAGGTGCAGCAGATCGGCGAACGGCCACGGGAAGTGGTAGTGGATCACGTCCGCCCACGCGGCCAGGCGGCGGAACGCCCCCAGCCCGCGCACGAACATATTGCACGAGGCGATCTCGCACAGCTCCGGGACCCGGCAGACCTGCACGCCGTCGACCACCGCCCGCTCGCTGCGCGATACCCGCTTCGACGGGTACAGCACGACCACCTCGAAGCCCTCGCCCCGGGTGTGCGAGGCCAGCGTGCGCACCACCTCCTCGAGCCCGCCCTGGGTATCGGGGAAGAAGGTGCGGTAGACGTGCAGGACCCGCAGCGGCCTCATCCGGCGAGCGCCTTGAACCACACCGCATACGGCTGGTACAGCCACCACTTCAGCGGCACGTGCCCGCCGTTGTGCCGGCGCACCACCGCGATCGCCTCGCGGTAATGGCGCGCGCGGTAGCGGCGGGTCTTGGTGTGCGCGTGCACGCGGTTGACCGCAAGCGGTGCATCGACGAACAGCGGCGCTCCGCACGCACGGTACAGGCGCCACCACAGATCGTAGTCGAGCGCCATCTGCAGCGACTCGTCCAGGCCGCCGACGCGCTCCCACGCGCTGCGACGGATCAGCGTGGCGGGCTGCGACACGATGCAGCGCAGCGCGAGCCGGCGCGGATCGAAGCGCTCGACCCACACCGGCGTCTGCCGGCCGCTCGCATCGTCCAGATCGAAGGCGCCGCCGTAGGCCATCGGGGCGTCCGGCGCCGTCGCGAGTTCGCGCAGCAGCCGCCCCAGCGCTCCCGGCAGCAGCATGTCGTCGCTGTTCAGCCAGCACACGAACGGCGCCGTTCCGCGCGCGATGCACTCGTTGATCGCCGCCGCCTGGCCACGGTCGGGGTGGCTGCGCCAGCCGGAGAGCCGCGGTGCGAAGCGCTCGATCACCGCGAGCGAGCCGTCGCGCGAGCCACCGTCGGCGACGAAGACCTCGAGCGGCAGGTCCTGCGCGAACACCGACTCGAGGGCCGCGGCGAGGAAGCGCCCCTGCTCGAACGAGGGCACCGCGACCGTGACCGCCGGCGCGCGCAGTTCGCTCATCGCGCGCGGTCGAGGAAGTCCCGGTACGCCGCCGCGATGCCCTCGCGCAGCCCGGTGCGCGCGCTCCAGCCGAGCGCGCCGAGGCGCCCCACGTCGAGCAGCTTGCGCGGCGTGCCGTCGGGTTTGCCCGCATCGAAGACGATGCGCCCACGGAAGCCCACCACGTCCATCACCGTCGCGGCGAGTTCGCGGATGCTGACGTCGCTGCCGACGCCGACGTTGAACAACCCCTCCGCCACCCCCTGCTCCATCAGGAACACGCAGGCATCGGCGAGGTCGTCGACGTACAGGAACTCGCGCAGCGGCGTTCCCGTTCCCCACACCACGAGTTCCCCGTCGCCGCGCAACTTCGCCTCGTGCGCCTTGCGGATCAGCGCCGGCAGCACGTGGCTGGTCGCGAGGTCGTAGTTGTCGTTCGGCCCGTACAGGTTGGTCGGCATCACCGACACGTAGCGCGTGCCGTACTGGCGGTTGTAGCTCTCGCAGAGCTTGATGCCGGCGATCTTGGCGATCGCGTACGGTTCGTTGGTCGGCTCCAGCGGCCCGGTCAGCAGGTACTCCTCGCGGATCGGCTGCGCACAGTCGCGCGGATAGATGCAGCTCGAACCGAGGAACAGCAAGCGCTCGACGCCGGCGCGCCACGCAGCGTGGATCACGTTGCTCGCAATCGTCAGGTTCTGGTAGATGAACTCCGCGCGCCAGGTGTTGTTCGCGTGGATGCCGCCAACCCGGGCGGCCGCGACGAACACGTAGTCGGGCCGCTGCTCGTCGAAGAAGCGCCCTACCGCCGCCTGGCCCAGCAGGTCGAGCTCATCGCGGGTGCGCACGATCGGCTCCGCGTAGCCCCCGGCGCGCAAGCGTCGCACGATCGCGGAACCGACCATGCCGCGGTGGCCGGCGACGAAGATGCGTCGCGGCCGGTCGGGCATCTCATTCGTGGTAGTCATAGGCGGGAAATCCGTGTCGTTTCACCAGTTCGTCGCGCTCGGCACTCTTCAGGTCCTCGCGCACCATTTCCGCGACCAGTTCCGCGAAGCCGGTGCGCGGCGTCCAGCCGAGGTTGCGCCGCGCCTTGGTGCAATCACCGAGCAGCGTATCGACCTCGGTGGGGCGGAAATAGCGCGGGTCCACACGCACGACCACCCGTCCGCCGCGGTCGGTTCCGGTTTCCTCGACGCCGCTGCCGTTCCAGTCGATATGTATACCCAGCTCGGTCGCCGCGGCAACCACGAACTCGCGCACGCTGTGCTGCTCGCCGGTGGCGATCACGTAGTCCTCGGGCGTCTGCTGCTGCAGCATCAGCCACTGCATCTCGACGTAGTCGCGCGCATGTCCCCAGTCGCGCAGCGCATCGAGGTTGCCCAAGTACAGGCAGTCCTGCAGGCCGAGCTTGATGCGCGCCAGTGCGCGGGTGATCTTGCGGGTCACGAAGGTCTCGCCGCGGATCGGCGACTCGTGGTTGAACAGGATGCCGTTGCAGGCATACATGCCGTAGGCCTCACGGTAGTTCACCGTGATCCAGTAGGCGTAGAGCTTGGCTACCGCGTAGGGGCTGCGCGGATAGAAGGGCGTGGTCTCGCTCTGCGGCACCTGTTGCACCAGCCCGTAGAGCTCCGAGCTCGAGGCCTGGTAGAAGCGCGTCTTGCGCTCCAGCCCGAGCACCCGGATCGCCTCGAGGATGCGCAAGGCGCCGAGCGCATCGGCGTTGGCGGTGTATTCGGGCACCTCGAAGCTCACCGCCACGTGGCTCATCGCGCCGAGGTTGTAGATCTCGTCGGGCTGTACCTGCTGGATCACGCGGATCAGGTTGGTCGAATCCGTGAGGTCGCCGTAATGCAGGAACATCCGCCGGTGCTCGACGTGCGGGTCCTGGTACAGATGGTCGATGCGGTCGGTATTCAGCAACGAGGCACGACGCTTGATGCCGTGCACCTCGTAGCCCTTCTCGAGCAGCAGTTCGGCGAGGTATGCGCCGTCCTGACCGGTGATTCCCGTGATCAGTGCCTTCTTCATCGTTCGCTTGCTCTCCTGAAATCAGTCCGGGTGCGTTGCCGGCGCGCTGCGCAGTCTCGCGACCTGCGCATCGACCATGCCCCGCACCATGGTCTCGAAATCGATCGCGGGAACCCAGCCGAGTTGCTCGCGCGCGCGCCGCGGGTCGGCAACGGTGCGGCCGGTTTCGAGCGGGCGCACCAGCGCCGGATCGCTGACCACGTGCGCGTGCCAGTCGCATCCCACGTGCGCGTACGCGACCCGGCACAGATCGGCGAGCGTGTGCACCACGCCGGTACCGACCACGAAATCCTCCGCGCGCGGCTGCTGCAGGATCAGCCACATCGCCCGCACGAAATCGCGGGCGTGGCCCCAGTCGCGCGCGACCGAGAGGTTGCCGAGCGCGAGCTTGCCGTGCTCGACCAGCGGCCGGCCACGCTCGTTGAGGTCCGGCGATTCCACGATCCCCAGCGCCGCGCAGGCGGCGCCGCAGGCGATCTTCTGGGTCACGAAATGCAGCGGCCGGCGTTCGCTCTCGTGGTTGAACAGGATGCCGGTGGCGATGAACAGGCCGTAGCTCTCGCGGTAGATCCGCGCCATCTGGTGCGCGTAGACCTTCGCCGCCGCGTAGGGATTCTGCGGGTTGAACGGCGTGTGCTCGTTCTGCGGCACCTGCTCCGCCAGGCCGAACATCTCCGACGAGGACGCATGATAGACGCGCGCCGCGGGACAGGCGTGCCGCACCGCCTCGAACAGGCGGATCGCCGCCAGTCCGTTGATCAGCAGCGTCTCGGGTGCCCGCGCCCACGATTCGCCGGGGCGCGACTGCGAGGCGAGGTTGTAGATCTCGTCGGGACGCGCGTCCTGCACGGCGGCGGCGATGTCCACGCCCTCGGTCATGTCGCCGAACAGCACCTCGATGCGTCCGGCCAGATGACTGGCATTGTGGTGCCGGAACCAGCTCTCGCGCCGCGCCACGCCGACGACCGTGTATCCGCGTTCGAGCAGATGTTCCGCGAGGTAGGAGCCGTCCTGCCCCGTGATGCCGGTGATCAGCGCCCGCTTCACCATGCCGCTCTCCGTGGCTGGACCAAGGCTTCCTCGTACAGTGCGAGCAACGCCGCGGCACTGTGCTGCCAGTCGAAGCGCGCCGCCTGCGCCAGCGAGCGCGCAACCATCGCCTCACGCTCGTGCGGCGCCGCCGCGAGCCGCGACATCGCCTCGCTCCAGCGCGCCACATCGTGCGGGGGCAGCAGCCAGGCCGCATCGCCCGCGACCTCGGGCAGCGAGGTGCTGTCCGAACTCAGCGTGGGCGCACCGAACTGCATGCCTTCGAGCACCGGCAGGCCGAATCCTTCGAACAGGGAGGGGTACAAGTTAGCGTAACAATGGCGGTACAGCCACACCAGTTCGGCATCGGACACGTAGCCGGTCAGGAGCACGCGGTCGGCGATGCCGAGCGCCTGCAGGCGGGCCGGAAAATCCTCCATCCGCCACCCGGTGCCGCCCGCCAGCACCAACGGCATCGCCTCATCGCCGCTGTTCGCAAGATACCGCGCGTAGGCCTCGGCGAGCCGGAGCTGGTTCTTGCGCGGCTCGATCGTGCCCACGCTGAGCCAGAAACGCCCGGCCTGCACCCGGCCGCGCAGCGCCCGCGGCGGCTCGCCGGCGACCTGCGCATCGGTGAAGCGCGAGCACGGATGGAGCACCCGCACCCGATCGGGCGGGAAATGCGGGAAATAGTCGAGGAACTGCCGGCGCGACGCCGCGGAGATCGCGACGATCCAGTCGGCGGCGAGCGCCGCGCGGAACACGCCGTCGAAACAGCCCACGCGGTTTTCCTCGGTGCTCCAGGCGGCGTCGGTCACGAAGCCGAGGTCATAAAGCGTATAGATCAGGCGCGCGCTGCGCAGCGTCGTGGGACACCAGAAATTGTTCGCGTGCACGATGTCCGGGCGGCCGAGCGCCTCGTCGAGTCCGGTGGCGTTCCAGAACTCCGCCGCTGCATCACGGCTGAGGTGCCGGGGTCCGTAGTGCACGTCGCGTCCCGGGTAGGGGTTGCGCAACGGCATGTGCGGATCGAAGTAGAAATCGCCGAAGCCGGGGTAGAGCGCATAGTGATGCCCTGGCGCGAGCTGCAGCAGGGCCCGCGCCAGCGCGTGCGCATAGTAGCCGCAGCCGGCCTTGCCCGCTCCCGTCTGCGAGATGTCAAAGCCGATATGCATGCATCCCCCAGGCGCGCAGCAGACGCCTCAGCGACGGGCTCAGGCCGCGGTTCCAGTGCAACGCCGCCAGCGTGGCGTGCAGCATCAGGCAGACGATGTAGCGCCGCGGCGCGCGCGCGCGATCCACACGCGCATCGACCAGCGCGTGGGCGTAGTTGGACAACCAGCGATCAGGCACCTTCCCGAACAGCCGGCGCATCATGTCGTTGATCTCGCGGTGCACCGCCACCCGTGCCCCCAGCGTCTTGTTGTCCGCGTAGAGCCGGGAACCCGCGAGCTTGTGCGGCAGGTAATGGAAGCGCACGCCCGCCTTGCCCAGACGCAGCCAGTACTCGTAGTCCATGCAGTACTGCAGCCGCTCGTCGGGCAACCCGTGGCGTTCCACCACGCGCCGACGGAAGAACAGCGCCGGCTGGCAGATGAAGCAGCGTTCCTTCAACAGTTCGAAGTCCCAGTCGGCAGTCGGATAGTCCTCGAAAGCGTGGTCATCGACGTCGATGTGATCGGCCATGCCGTAGACCACGTCCACGTCGGGGTGCTCACGAAACACCTCGAGCACGCGTGCGACGGCGCCGGGATAATACACATCGTCGGAATTCAGCCAGCCGATGATCTCGCCGTCACTGGCGCGAATCCCCTGGTTCAACGCATCGGTCTGGCCACGGTCCTTCGCCGACACCCAGCGCACCGGGGGCTCGGCGCTGCGCAGCACCGCGAGCGTCGAATCGGTGCTGCCGCCATCGAAGACGAGGTGCTCGAGCCCGGCAATGCCCTGCATCGCCACGCTGCGCAGCGTGCGGCCGATGAATACGCCCTGGTTGTACGAGGGAGTGACGATGCTGACTTTCACGCAGCGGTCTCCGGCACCAGCGTGACGTCGCCGCACCCGTCGCCGGAACGCAGCGTGCAACGATGCACGCGCAAGGCGATTTCGCGCTCCTCGGCCGAAATGCCGAGCAAGGCAGGCGCGTAGACCGGCGTGATCGTGATCGCGAGCCGGCCCAGTTGCGGCGCGAGCGCAAGCGACACCGTCGCACGTTCCCCACGCGCCAGTTCCAGACGCCGTGGCGCACCCTCGGCGCCGCCCTCGATCGCCAGGGTCAGGGTACGCACGGGCAGCCAGCCCGGCGCCTCGACATCGAGTTCGGCGACCGGGGTACGCTCGACGTCGTGCGCCTCGACCACGACCCTGCTGCCTGACCAGCCATCGGCATGCACCCCGTCGATCGCATCGCGGCGCAACCTTCCGTGCAGCGCTTCGCCGAACGCATCGAGGTATTCCTGCGCCATCCGGCCCACGTTCGAGAATTCCGCGGCCCGCTCGCGGCCCGAACGCACGAGGTCCGCCCGCCGCCGTGGATCGATCGCCAGCGCGACCACTGCGGCAGCCACCTCCTCGACCAGCCGCGGATCGAACAGGATCGCCGCGTCTGCCGCGATCTCGGGCAACGCGGTGCGGTTGCTGCACGCCACGGGCACTCCCGCCGCCATCGCCTCGAGCACCGGCAGGCCGAAGCCCTCGTACAACGAAGGAAAGACCACACCGAGGCTGTCGCCGACGAGCGCGGCGAGTTCCTCGCCCGGCAGATAGCCGGCGAACACGATCCGTTCGCCGAGGTTCATCGCCCCCGCCGCACGCTGCAGAAACGCCTGACGCGGCCCGGGCGCGCCGGTGCAGACCAGACGCACATCGCCGGGCAACCCGCGCTGGGCGGCCACCGCGAACGCGGTGAACAGCATTTCGTGATTCTTGTGCTTCCAGAAATTGGCCGGGTAAACGACGTACCGTTCCCGCCGCAGCCCCAGGCGCCGCAGCAGCGAGGCGCCGCGTGCGGAATCCGGCGCCCGACCGCGCAGCGCCAGCCGATGATGGATCGTGCGCACCCGCGACGGCTCGACGTCCCCGTGGCGCAGGATCGCTTCCCGCGTGTAGTCGGAGATCGCCACCAACAGCGTCGCGGCACGGCAGGCGGAGACGAAGGTGCGATCGCGGTGCGCGACATCGTCGGGCGCGAAGAATTGCGGGTAGCTCCGGTACTGCAGGTCGTGGACCAGGCTGACCACCGCGATTCCCGGCTCGGCGTAGATCGGAGCAGTGAACGGGCAGAACAGCACGTCCGCCCCGAGGTCACGCAACAGACGACTCGCCGGCTCGCCATGCATCGGCCGGTGCAGCCGATAGCCGACCCGTGCGACGATCGTCCGCACCCGTCCGGGCAGCAACGGCAACACCCGCCGGGCGATCCGCGACACCAGCCGCGGCCGCGGGGGTGGCGCCGGCTGGTCGAGCACCAGCCGCCGCTCGACGTTCGGCGCGTCGAGTTGCGCGAGTTCCGCGTGCGAAGCGGCCTGGGTCAGCAACACGAACCGGCACCGTGGCGCCAGCACCGCCAGCGCGCGCAGCAGTTCCAGGATCACGATCTTCGCGCCCCCGTTCTCGCCGCCCGGCAGCACGGGCGTAAGATCGACCGCGACGGTCTGCAATTCAGCGCTCATCGATGCAACGATCCATCGTTCCGCATCCTTTGTCATGCCGTCATTGTGCCCGGCCACCCTGCGGTTGTCCGCCCGCATTGCCGGCAAATCCCGGCATTCCGACCTGTGGCTTTGCCCCCCAAAAAGGCGAAGCCCAGCCGTTGTTGACGGCTGGGCTTCGGGATAGGAGCCTGGCGATGACCTACTCTCGCATGGGGAGACCCCACACTACCATCGGCGATGACGCGTTTCACTTCTGAGTTCGGGAAGGGATCAG
>CAUJIL010000062.1 GCA_963204845.1 Pseudomonadota bacterium
CGATCCATCGTAGGTGTCGGGCATCACGACGCCGCCCTCGAAGCCCGATTCGGTCACCTCCGTCCAGCGCACGTTCGGCGTCCACAACGACTTCAACCGGTTGCGATCGACGCCGTTGATGTAGAACAGTTCGTCGGTGACTTGCCGCAGCACCTCGAGGTACTGCGCATCGAAGATATCGCCGCGCGAGTTCTCGACGGCGATCTGGATCGAGGTGCCGGAGGCTCCCAGATCACCCATGTGGCGCATCATCGCCTGGATGAACGGGTGCTTCATCGGGATCATCTTCTCGAAGCTGGCGTCGGGACGCAGCTTCGCGGTCTGCCAGGCGAAGAACACGGTCAGCAGCGCGAACACCAGCAGCAGCAGCGGGCGGTGGTCGAAGACCAGCCGCTCGACGAAGCGTTCCTCGGCGTTCGCCACCGACTCAGGCACCGGGGATTGCGGCTCGCTCATCTCAGCCTCCCTGCCGCGCGTTGCCCACGCCGACGCCCTCGATCCGCCGCACCCCACCCTGCCCGGCCACCACCAGCGTGCCGTCGGGAGCGATCGCGGCGGCACCGAGCTGCTGGCGCATCGCGACCCGCGTGTGGTCGGTGACTACCCCCGTTTCCAGACGCACCGCCAGCATCGTGCCCATGCTGCCGACCAGCAGCACCTCGTCGCCGCCGCTGAGCGTGCCGCCGGCGAGCACGGTCTCCACGCCGCTGTCGAGCGGGGTCCAGCTGTCACCGAAGTCGCGCGAGACATGCACGTTGCCCTGCAGGCCGAACACGCCCACGGTGGCCGTGCCGGGCAGGCCGAGGGCGCCGAACAGCGTGCCTTCGTAAGGTGAACCCAGCGTCTCCCAGCTCGCGCCGCGATCCGCCGAGCGGTACAGCGAGCCGGCCTCACCGGCAAGCAGCAGGCGCGCATCGCCGTCGGAGGCGATCGCGTAGTAATGAAGCTCGTCAGGGTTGTCGATCGACGCCGCGTCGGCATCGACCCAACTCGCACCGCCGTCGTCGGTACGCAGGAAGGTGCCGTAGGCACCGACTGCGAGGCCGTGCTGCTGATCGGTGAAGAACACGTCCATCAGCGGCGGCGGGAACACCGGTTCGGCGAGACGCTCCTCGGCCTCGGCAAGCAGCGCGCGCGCCTCCTCGAGCAGCCCGGCGTCGGCGGCGGCCTCACGCTCGAGCGCAGCCAGTTCGCTGCGCGCACGCTCGAGCCCCGCCTCGTTGCGCCGCTGCTGGGCATCGAGTCCGTCGCGCTGCAGCCGCCACGTGAGGCCGCCGTCGCCCGTCGCGACGATCATGCCGTCGTGCCCCACCGCCCAGCCATGGCGTGCATCGACGAAGAACACCGCCGTAAGCAGCACGCGCACCGGCACCGGCACCTGCGTCCAGGAACGCCCCGAGTCGTCGGAATACAGGATATGACCGTAATCGCCGACCGCGACCAGACGCTCGCCGGCACGCACGATATCGACCAGCAGGCTCGCGGCGGCACGCGGCATGATCTCGGCCGGCTCGGGTGCCGCGCGCACGGCCGCGGCGAGCACCATCGCCGCGAGCAGCAGCACGGTGCAGCGCAGCGTGCGCGACGAAACACGGCCGGACCTCATCGTCTCCCCCCGGTGTTGCTTGTGGCTTGTTGGGGTCGAATCCGCTTTGATTCTAGGCAGGGAAGAAAACACGCCGCATGATATGCGTCAAGCAAGCAGGGGAATCGCAATGCAGGACAATTCGAAGCAGATCGACTACTGGAACGGCGAGGCGGGCCGGAAGTGGGCCGACAACGACGCGCATTTCGAGCGTTCGATCGGGGCACTGAACGCGCCACTGCTCGAGCGGGTTCACCCCGCCGCGACGCGCCACGCGCTGGACATAGGCTGCGGCTGCGGCAACCAGACGCTGGCGCTGGCGCGGATGCTCGGGCCCGCGGCACGCGTGACCGGCATCGACGTCTCGGAGCCGATGCTCGCGGTGGCGCGCACACGCGCGGCCGCCGACGCGGCACGGCTGGAGTTCCTGCGCGCGGACGCAGCGACGCACGCGTTCGCACCGGGCAGTTTCGACTTGCTGTTCTCGCGCTTCGGCGTGATGTTCTTCACCGACCCGGTGGCTGCGTTCGCGAACCTGCACGGCGCCTGCATGAACGGCGCCCGGCTGGTGTTCTGCTGCTGGCAAGGCATCGAGCAGAACGACTGGCTGCGCGTGCCGATGCAGGCGCTGGCGCGGCACGTGGAGCTGCCGTCGTTCGAGCCGGAGGCGCCCGGCCCGTTCGCTTTCGGCGATCGCGAGCGCGTGCACGGCATCCTCGGCACGGCCGGATTCGCCGGTCAGCGCTTCGAGGAACTGCGCACCGAACTGAACTTTGCTCAGGGCGAGACACTGGCGCAGGCCACCGAGGCACTGGTGCAGGCCGGTCCGGCCGCGCCGCTGCTTGCCAAGCTGGAACCCGCGGCCCGCGCCCAGGCGCTGGCCGAAGTGGCGGAGGCGGTGGCACGCTACTACCGCGACGGCCGGATCCTGATGCCCTCGGCCATCTGGCTGGTCAGCGCCACTGCGTAGGTCCGGGCCGTGCCCGGACATGGTTCGCGTAGGTCCGGGCTGTGCCCGGACATGAATTGTTCGGCCACAGGCCGAACCTACGGGACATCGCGTAGGTCCGGGCTGTGCCCGGACGTGGTTCGCGTAGGTCCGGGCCGTGCCCGGACGTGGAAGGCAGAAGCAACAACCCGGGAGGCCGCATGGATTACCACCACCTGCGCTACGAGGTCGCCGACCACGTGGCGACCATCACGCTCGACAATCCGCACAAGCTCAACGCGATGTCGGGCCAGATGCTGGCCTCGTTCTCGCGCGCCATCGAAGCCGCCCGACGCGACGACGAGGTGCGCGTGGTGGTACTGACCGGCGCGGGACGCGGTTTCTGCTCGGGCATCGACACCGAAGTGCTGATAGCGCTCGCGCAGGGCAAGCCGGTGCCGGGCGCGGTCGAGGAGCACGGCCGGCGCCACGCGCTCGAGCCCGTCGGCTGGTTCGGCGTCGAGATCAGCCGCATCGAGAAGCCTACCATCGCCGCAATCAACGGGCCGGCGGTAGGCGGCGGCTTCGCGCTCGCGATGGCCTGCGATCTGCGCATCATGGCGAGCGACGCCACGATCGGGATGGCGTCCACGCACCGCTACGCGCTGCCGCCGGAAGGGGGCATCACGTACACACTGCCGCGCATCGTCGGGCTGACGAAGGCGCTGGAACTGCTGCTGACCGGTGACCTGCTCGACGGCAACGAGGCTGAGCGGATCGGACTGGTGTTGCGCACGGTGCCGCGCGAGCGCGTGCTCGGGGAAGCGATGACGCTGGCGGCGAAGATCGCGGGCAACGGCCCGATCGGGATGGAACTGACCAAGCAGCTCGTCTACCGCGGCCTGCACGAGAACGACATCGCGACCCAGGTCGAACGCGAGGACGCGGCGCTGGCACGCGGCTTTCGCACCGAGGACTTTCACGAAGGCGCGACCGCGTGGTGGGTCGACCACCGCAAACCGGTGTTCCGCGGGCGTTGAGGCAACAGCCCGGATCTACAGGAACGCGCCCACTCCCTCCGGTGGCACGGGACGACCCAGCAGGAAACCCTGCGCGCAATCGCAGCCTTCGCGGGCCAGGAACGCGAGCTGCTCCGCGTTCTCGACGCCTTCGGCGACCACCCGCAGCCCGAGGCTGGTCGCGAGCGCGATGATCGCGCGCACGATCGCGACGTCGTCGCTGCCTGCGGGCACGTTGCGGATGAACGAGCGGTCGATCTTCAGCGTCCCGACCGGCAGGTGCTTCAGGTACGCGAGCGAGGAGTAGCCGGTGCCGAAATCGTCGATCGACAGCTCGACGCCGATCTCGCGCACCGCTAGCAACACCTGGCTGGATTCCTCCGGCCGCTCCATGAACACGCTCTCGGTCACCTCGAGTTCCAGCCACTCGGGGCGGCAGCCGGTCTGGTCGAGAATCGCCCGCACCGCGGGCAGCAGTTCGCGACGGCGTATCTGCTCCGCCGAGACGTTGACCGCGACCCGGCCCGGATCCAGGCCGGCGTCGCGCCAGGCGCGCATCTGCCGGCACGCGCTCCTCAGTACCCACTCGCCGATCGGCACGATCAGCCCGGTTTCCTCGGCCAGCCGGATGAACTCGCCGGGCCCCAGCAGTCCACGCCGCGGATGCTCCCATCGCAGCAAGGCCTCCACGCCGACCACGCGACGCGCGTCGATCGCGAACTGCGGCTGGTAGTGCAGGCACAGTTCGCCGGCAACGAGCGCCACGCGCAGCTCCGTCTCGAGCTGCACACGCGCCAGCGCCTGCTCGGTCATGTCCTCGGTGTAGAAGTGGATCGTGTTGCGCCCCTCGGCCTTCGAGCGGTACATCGCGGCGTCGGCGTTGCGCACCAGTGTCTGCGGATCGTTTCCGTCCTGCGGAAACAGCGCAATGCCGAGGCTCGCGCCGACATAGAGCTCGCGACCAGCGAACCTCATCGGCGAACGGCTGCAGGCGAGGATCTTCTGCGCCAGCGCGGCCACGTGGAGCGGGTCCTGCACCTCCTCGAGCATCACGACGAATTCATCACCACCGAGGCGAGCCACGGTGTCCTCGTCGCGCAGCAGCTCGCGCAGGCGCAGCGCCGTCTGCTGGATCACCTCGTCGCCCGCCGCGTGGCCCAGGCTGTCGTTGATGTCCTTGAAGCGGTCGAGGTCGATGAAGATCACGGCGATGCGATTGCCGGTGCGCTGCGCCTTGGCGATCGCGTGGCGCAGGCGGTCGAACAGCAACAGACGGTTCGGCAGGTTCGTCAGGTGGTCGTGCTGCGCGAGGTGGTGCAGGTGCTGCTCCTTGCGGCGCAGTTCTTCCAGATGCTCACCGAGCATGCGCTCCATGTCGGCGAAGGTGCGCGCCAGCAGTCCGATCTCGTCGGCACGCTCGACCGGGAGTTCGCCCATCACGTGCTCGCGTGCGAAACGCCGCACCGCCTTCACCATGGTCAGCAGCGGCAACGACAGCGCGCGGGTGACCACGATCGACAACGCGACCGCGATCAGGCTGAACGCGACGATGATGTGCACGATCGCGGTACCGAGCGTGCTGGTGCCGGCGAAGATCGTCTCGAGCGGGCGCGACAGCCCCACCAGCACGAAGCGTCCGGGCGCGATGTCGCCGAACGGCAGCTTCACGAACGCCGCCGCCAGGTCGCCGCCACCGGCATCGGCACCGTCGATCACGAAGAAGCGCGCCTCGGCCCGCCCGTCGACGATGTCCACGGTCGCCGGGTATTCCTCCTGCACGAGCACGCGTCGGCCGCGGTCGAACCCGAATTCCCGGGCGGGATCCGGATGGATCAGGAAATCGCCCTCGCCGCTCGCGAGGTACAACTGCACGTCGCGCGTCAGATCGGCCTGCAGCGCGGCGAACAGCCCGTCGAGGTCGATGTTGAGCACCACCAGACCCGGCGCGCTCGCGGAAGTCCCCGTGACGGCCGTGGCCACCTGCAGCGTCGGCTTGCCCAACCCGTCGCGCACGCCGGTCTCGTGGTTGATCGCGATCCGCGACAGGTAGACCGCGCGCGGCGGCAGGCGCAACGTTTCGTAGACGTACGGGTACTGGCCCTTTTCCTGCAGCTCGGCACCGCTCACGCGCACCAGCCTGCCGTTGTCACGGTCGATGCGCACGCGCTCGCGCCCGTTGTTGGCCGTCTCGATCAGGCGCAACTGGAAGTACTCGGGATGCAGCTCGAGCATCCCCGTCATCGCGCTTGCCAGGGCGTCCTCGGCCGCTGCCGCGGACGTATAGACGCCGCCCTTGTCGAGAATCGCGCGCACGACCGGCGTGGACGCCATCAGTCGCACGTCGTTCACGCTTTCCTCGAGCTGCATCGTGAAGCGCTGTCCGATCACGCGCGTCGAGGCCAGCAGCTCCTGCTGCGCGGCGTCGACCAGCAGCTTGCGACTCTCGCTGAACGAGTAGTATCCGGTCAGTCCCGCGGCCAGTACGCCGAACAGCGACATCAACAACGCGAGGCGCAGCGCGATGCCGAAGCGCGCGATCCGATCAGAAGCTTTCAAGCGCGTCCCCGGAGCGGATGCGCTCCCAGAGCCGGGTGCGCCGCGCCACGTCCTCGACCGGCTGCAGCCAGCGGATGCGTGCCGCGTCGGCGGCCGCGATCGACGGCGAGGTGGTGTTCGCCAGCCCCTGGCGCAGCGTCAGCGCCTGGCTGACGTGGTCTTCCAGCATGTAGTCGATCCAGGCCGCGACCAGGCGCGCATCGCGCGCGCCACGCGTCATCGCCCAGCAGTCCAGCCATGCGAGTGCGCCCTCGCGCGGGATCACGTAGCCCGCGTCGATTCCCGCGTCGGCCAGCTGCTTGAGTTGCTGCGTGCCGTAGTTGCCGTAGGCGAGCGCGACGTCGTGGCGCAGGAACAGATCGACGACTTCCTCGGGCGCCTTGTAGAAAGTCAGCGCGTTGCGCCGCAGCGCGACCAGTTGGTGCGTACCCTCGCGGTACCCGGCCTCGTCGAGGTGGAACGGATCGGGCAGGCCGAGTGCCAGCGCGGTGAACGAGAACGCATGGCTGCTGCCGTCGTAGCCGATCACGCGGCCCCTGTACGCCGGATCCCACAGCGACTGCCACGACACCGGGGTCTCGCGCACCCGCGAGCGATCGTAGATCAGGCCCATCGTCGAGTAGGTATAAGGGATCGCGTAGACCTTGCCGTCGCGCTCGAGCGCCGGCAGCCTGGCCCGATCACGGAAGGCAGGCAACTGACGACCGATATTCGGAATCGACTGCGGATCCAGTGGCACGCTGAGCGGCGCGTCGATGTAGCGCGCCAGTTCGGCCGTGTTCACCGCGAACACGTCGAAATCGGCGCCCTCGTTCGCCGCGATGCGGCTCCAGAGTTCCTCGTCGGTGTGCACCGTGGTGAGTTCGACGCGCACCCCGTGGCGGCGCTCGAACTCGTCGACCAGATCACGGTCGGCATAGCCTGGCCAGCTGAGCACGCGCAGGGTGGGCGGCGCTTCCTCCGCCGAACAATGCAGCAGCGCCGGCGCCAGCGCGGCGATGCCGATGGAGCGCAGCAGGCGACGGCGATGGATCATCGACGCGGTTCCGGCACAGCCCGGATCTACGACCCCAGCGCCTGCGACATCGAGCGGATTTCCTGCTCGGACTCGACCAGCACCTCGACCGCCACGGACTCGTCGAGATGGAGCTTGAGGCAGGCCGGTATCGCTTCGAGCCCGGCACCGTCGGCTGCGTCGGGCACGGCGCGCCGCGCGAGCAGGTTCGCCGCCAGCACCACGTCCGCGAGATCGGCCTTGCCGACATGCTCGCGGTCCAGCACCTCGTGCTCGTCGACCGCGATCGCGACCGGTTCCGGAAAGCCCCAGGATTCGACGATGGCGCGCCCGACGCCGGAGTGCCACTGCGCGAGCAGGTCCTCGAGCACGTCGCGATGACCGAACAGGGCCGGGAACGCGTCCACGCGCATCAGGATGTAGAAACGGCCGATCGCGTGCAGCAGGCCGGCGAGCATCGCCTCCTCCGCATTCACGCTGTCCTTCGCCAGCCGGCGCGCCAGCACGTAGGACAGCACCGCCACGCGCACGCTGTGGTGGCGCGTGCGCTCGATGTGCCTTCGCAACGGACCGGAATCGGGCGCCTTGAACGTGCTGTCGAGCGCGAGCGCCACCGCGGCGTTGCGCACCATCTCGAAGCCGAGGCGCGCGATCGCGGTCTTCACGTCGGTGATCTCGGCGGCTCCGCGGCGCATCAGCGCCGAGTTCGCGATGCGCAGCAACCGTGCCGCCAGCACCGGCTCGGAGAGCACGATACGCCCGATCTTCTCCACCGACACGTCGGGGTCGTTGAGCGCCTCGCGCACGCGCAATGCGATGTCCGGGAACGGCGGCAGCTCGAAGCTGCCGTCCGACAGATCGCGCGCGAGTTGCTGCACGAACTCGAACGCCGCCTCCCGCGATGCCGCCAGTTCCTCGGCCGTCGGCGGGGCGGGATCGTCGTCGAGTGCCTGCTTGACGAACTCGAGCGAAGCGCTTCTGGATTCACGCATTGGTGCGATGGCCTGCTGTTGGTACCGTTGTCTTCGTGGTGTCTCCCCCGCGCGCAAGGGCATCAACCCCGGGGGTGGCGCGCAAGTATAGACAACGCCCGCTGCCGGCGGGAGCCGGTTTTCCGCACACCGTGACCGCGGTCACCCGCGGCTCAGCGCCCCGCCACCATCCCGCCGTCGACGTTGTACAGCTGGCCGCTGATCCACGATCCCTGGTCACTGCACAGGTAGACGACCATGTTCGCGATGTCGATCCCGCTGCCGGCGCGGCGCAGCGGCACGTACGTGGCGAGCAGGCGCTCCCACTGTTCACCCCGCCCCATGTCGTCGATGCGATAGGTATCGACGATCCCCGGACACACCGCGTTGACGCGGATCCCGTGCGGCCCCACCTCGGCGGACATTGCGCACGTCAGCGCGTGGATGCCGGCCTTCGATGCCGCGTAGGCGGCGGTCTGTGCCGCCATCAGCTTGCCACCCACCGAGGAGATGTTCACGATGCTGCCGCCCTGCCCCTGCGCGATCAGCGCGCGGCCGAAGGCGCGGCTCATGTAGAAGGTGCCGTTCAGGTTCACGTCGATGACCTTGCGCCAGGCATCGAGCGCCAGATCGACGACCGCGGCACGGTCCTCGCCGCGCGCAGCGCCGGCGTTGTTCACCACGATGTCCACCCGCCCGAACTCCCCGAGCGTGCGCTCGACCAGCGCATCGACCGCCGCCGCGTTTGCGACGTCGCTGACCAGCGCGAGCGCGCGGCGCCCCAGCGCACGCACCTCGTCGGCCACCGACTCGATGTCCCGCCAGCCGGTCGCCTGTTCGTCCGCCGGGTAGCGCTCCGGTGGCCGCCCGGTACCGGTCAGCACCACGTCGCAGCCCGCACGCGCGAGTTCCACCGCGATCGGACGTCCGATCGAGCGCATGCGCCCCGCGCCCGTCACCACCGCCACCTTGCCCTCGAGTCCCGTGATCTGCATCGTGCCGCTCCGTGCCTGTTTGCGTGATGCACGATTCTAGCCGCAAGCCGTGCCCCTGAGTCCGCGCAAGGCAGCGCGCGAACTGGAACGCGGCGCTCAGGCCGGCGCGCTGGCACGGCGCATCGCGAGCAGGTTGCCGGCCACGATCAGCACCAGCCCGAATGCGGCGGGCACGGTCCACGTGTAGCCCTCGAAAAACGTCGAGATCAGCAACGCGACCAGCGGCGTCATCATCGAGTTGTATCCGGCGCGATCGGGACCGATCAGCGCGATCAGGCGGAGATACGCTCCGAACGCGATGATCGATCCGAAGATCGACAGATAGAGCAGCGCGTATGTGTACGACAGCCGCTCGGGAAAACGGAACTCCACGCCGGTGAACACCCCCGCCACGAGCAGCAGGAGCGTGCCGTACAGCATGCCCCAGGCGTTGATCGAGATCACCGGCAGTCCGAACGCGGCATTGCGCGTGGCGACGATCGTGCCCAGCGACGCGCAATACGTCGAGGCGAGCGCGAGCAGCAGTCCGCGGATCGCGCCGTCACCGAGACTGAGGCTGCTCACCTCGGGCCAGAACAGCAGCGCAACGCCGAACAACCCCACCACGCCACCGGCGAACACCACCGGCGTGACCGAACGGCGCAGGAACACCGCGGCATTGAAAATGTTCATGAACACCATGGTCGCGAACACCACGGCCACCACGCCACCGGTCAGGTAGACCTCGGACCAGTACACCAGCCAGTAATTGATGCCGAACAGGCACATGCCCTGCAGCGCGATGAACGCGTGCTCGACGGGTCGGAGGCGGATGCGGGCGCGCGCCAGCACGCACCAGGCGAACAGCAGCAGCGCGGCGATCCCGAAGCGATAGATCACCGACACCAGCGGATCGACCTCGCCGAGCTGGAACTTGATCGCCAGCCACGTCGACCCCCAGATCAGTACCGTGACGGTGTAGAGGAAATACGCTTGCACGGGCATGGGGCGAGGTCCGAAGCTTGGGCACGATGGCGGCCGACTGCGTATCCTGAGGGCACGCGGGGGGGCGCTGCAATCGGCGCGCAACACTGGCCCGGCATAACTGGAGGAACAGATGGCACGCAAGCCCGCACTACCCGACCCGCCGCAACCCGCGCCTGCCAGCGCCTTCGCCGCGCTGGCCGCACTGCGCGGTTCGCTGCCCGCCGGCCCCGGGCCGGAGCCGGCCACAGCGGACCAGGCGTCGCCCTTCGGCAAGCGCATCGTGGTGAGGCGCGAACGCAAGGGGCGCGCCGGCAAGACCGTCACCGTGGTGCGTGGAATTGAGCTCACCGGGCAGGCACTGGACGCACTGGCGCGCGAAATGCGTCAGGCGCTGGGAACCGGCGGCGGAATCGAGGACGGGGCGATCGTGCTGAACGGCGATCTGTCGGCGCGCGCGAGCGAATGGCTGACGGCACGCGGAGCGCAACGTGTCGTGAGCGGGAACTGAGCGGAGCCGCCCGCTGGGCTATATTGACGATCACATGGCGATGCCGGGGAACAGCGATGAAATTCTGGCAGGCGATCACCTGGACCGAACCCGAGCAGCTGATCGAAGTCGCGCAGCATGCCGAGGAACTCGGCTTCGACGGCCTGATGGTCAGCGACCATGGCGTGTTTCCGCGCGACATCCGCTCGTCCTATCCGTATTCCGCCGACGGCAGCCCGCCGATGGCCCACGACGCGTTCCTGCCGGACTGCTGGGCCATGCTCGGTGCGCTGGCCGCGGCGACCAGCCGCATCCGGCTGGCCACCGGGGTCTACGTGTTGCCGCTGCGCAACGTGTTCGAGGTGGCGCGCGCCACCGGCACGCTGGCCATCCTGAGCGGCGGGCGTCTCGTGCTGGGAACGGGGCTCGGCTGGATGAAGGAGGAGTTCGACATCTACGGCGTGGACTTCCGCACGCGGGCAGCACGCTGCGACGAGATGATCGGCGTACTGCGCGAGCTCTGGAGCGGCGGCATGGTCGAGCATCACGGCCGCCTGTTCGACTTTCCTCCGCTGCAGATCTCGCCGGCGCCGCCACAGCCGGTGCCGGTGTATATCGGCGGCAACAGCGCCGCCGCGCTCCGCCGCGCCGCCCGCCTCGGCGACGGCTGGATCAATGCCGGCAGCGACCCGGCGGACGTGCCGGGAATCCTCGCGCAATTGCAGCGCGAGCGCGAAGCCGCCGGTCGCGCGCACGTGCCGTTCGAGACCGTGATCGCACTCGGGGCGGCCCCGGACCACGACACGTTCCAGCGCCTGGCCGGCCACGGCATGCACGTCGGCATCAGCTACCCGTTCAGGTACACACTCGGCGAGCGCTCTGCGCTGGCACTGAAGAAGCGGCACATGGACTGGTTCGCCGCGACCTTCATGCGCTGATCCCCCGCCGGGGCCAGGGCGCTCAGCGCAGCGCGAAGGCGATCAGCGCGTCCCCCGACTCCGACCACGCGTGCCCGCCCGCGGCGATCACGACGTACTGCCGGCCGTCCGGACGCAGGCGGTAGGTCATCGGTGTGGCGTTGGCGGTGAACGGCAGGCGCTCGCTCCAGACCTCGTCGCCGGTCTGCGCGTCGAAGGCACGGATGAACTTGTCCATGGTCGCGCCGACGAACACCAGCCCGCCGGCGGTCACGATCGATCCGCCCAGGTTCGGCGTGCCCAGGTCGAACCACAGCGGGAACGGCGCCAGGTCACGCGTGGAGCCGAGCGCGCTCCGCCACAGCACGCGGCCGGACTTCAGATCGACGGCCGTGAGCGTTCCCCACGGGGTCGGCGCGCACGGCGCACCCCAATCCGACAACAGCGTCGTACGCTTCACGCCGTACGCGGTGCCGCGCTGGGGGTAGAGCTCGTCCGGAAACTGCCCGAGCGTGTCCGCGTCGCGGTCGTACTGTTCGCGCGGCAGCAGTTGCACGACCTGGGGGATGGCCGTCTGGTTCACGTACAGGATGCCGTGCGCGGGATCGATCGCGACGCTGCCCCAGTTCGCGCCACCCAGGCTGGACGGGTACTGGATGGAGCCCTCGAGCGATGGCGGCGTGAAGATCCCGTCGTAGCGATACCGGCGGATCTTCGCGGCGCAGTCGCGCCGATCGATGAACGTGAAGCCGAATGCGTCATCGGCGCTGAGGGTCGCCGGATGGAGCGGCGCCGGGTGGGTGGGGAACGGCTGCGTCGGCGCGAGCTTTTCGCCCGGCACTCCGCCCTGCGGCACCGCTCGCTCTTCGACCGGATAGAGCGGTGCACCGGTCAGGCGGTCGAGCAGGAAGACGTGCCCCATCTTGGTCGCCTGGGCAACCGCCGGCACACCGCCGCCAACGCCCTCGAGCTGGAACAGCACCGGCTGCGAGGCCACGTCGTAGTCCCAGACGTCGTGATGCACGGTCTGGAAAGTCCACACGACGCGACCCGTGCCGGCGTCGAGCGCGACGGTCGAGCTGCTGAAGCGCTCGAGGTCGCCGCGCATGCCGCCGAACAGGTCCGGCGCGGCGTTGCCGGTCGGGACGAACACCAGCCCGCGCTCCTCATCGCCCGAGGCGATGGACCACACGTTCGGCGTGCCCGGGCGGTAGTGCGGCTCGGCGGACGCCGCCTCGCGCCCGGCCGCGGTCATCGGGGCGGGGTCCCAGGCCCAGCGCAGCGCGCCCGTGCGCACGTCGAAACCCTTGACGACTCCGCTCGGCGCGTCGGTCCGCAGGTTGTCGGCGACCAGCGAGCCGACCACGACGACGTCGCGCACGACGATCGGCGGCGAGGTCGGATAGCGCTCCCAGGCCGGCGCCGGGTCGATGCCGAGGCGCAGGTCCACGCGGCCCTCGTCACCGAAGTCGCGGCACGGCTGCCCGGTTCGCGCATCGAGCGCCAGCAGCTCCGAGTCGAGCGTCGCGGCGAAAATCCGGCTCGCGCAGGCGCCGGGCGCCGCGGCCCCCGCATCGCGCCAGTACGCCACGCCCCGGCACACGCGCGTGGACGGCACGCCATCGAGATGCCGATTGCGGACCCGCGGGTCGTAGGACCAGCGCTCGGCGCCGGTTTCCGGGTCGAGCGCGACCACACGGTTGTGCGCAGTGCAGAAGACCAGCTGGTCCTCGACCAGGATCGGGGTGGCGCTGAAGCTGGTCTTGGTTTCGGTTGCGCTGCCGTTGCTGAAATCGCCGTGGCGATGGATCCACGCGATCTCGAGACGATCGACGTTGTCCGGCGTGATCTGGGCCAGCGGCGAATAGCGCAGGCCGCCCTTGTCGCCGCCGTATTCCGGCCAGCCGGCCACCGTGCCGTCATCGGCCAGGGGACTCCCGCCGCTGCCCGTGATGGCCAGCAGGACGGGCAGCAACATGGCCCTGGTCGAAGCGACGGTCATGCAGGGACTCCGCGGCAGTTTCAGGTTGGCGGGCCACCCAGGCCCTGTTCGAGGATCGCGATCTGCTGCGGCGACAGCGGCGAACAATGCGCCAGTCCACCGTCGACGAAGACCGTGCTGCCGGTCATGCCGGCACTCGCCTCGGACGCCAGCAGCAGCAGCGGACCGCAAAAGTCGTCGAGGCGGTTTGGCCTGCCGATCGGCATCGCCGCACCCGCGGCGACCGGGACTTCTTCGGTGAAGGTCGCGACGAACCCCTCGGTCGCGACCACGCCGGGGCACAAGCCGTTCACGGTGATACCGAAACGCCCGACCTCGGCCGCCAGTTGGCGCGTGAAGGCCATCAGCGCGCCCTTCGACGTTCCGTAGGCCGGCACGGTCACCATGCCGAGGAGCCCCGACGGCGACTCGACATTGATGATCCGCCCCCACCGGTTGCGGATCATCCCGGGCAGGCAGGCCCGCGCCATCCGGAACGCTCCGTTGAGGTTCGTGTCGATCACGCTCACCCAGACCTCTTCCTCGACCTGCGTCAGCAGGCCGGGCGGGAAGATCGCCGCATTGTTGACCAGGATGTCGACCTGACCGCGCCACTCGATGACCTCGCCTACCGTCGCTTCGACCTGGCGCATGTCACGCACGTCGCAGACCATGGCCCGCACCGCGGCGCCGCGCCCGCTCAGCTCGGCGGCCGTTGCCTGCAGCGGTTCCGCATGCCGCCCGGTGATCGCCACCGCGGCGCCGGCTTGCGCGAGCGCGGCGGCCATCGCGCGACCCAGCCCGCCACCACCGCCGGTGACGATCGCGACCTTGCCTTCGAGCATCATCGCCGCTGCCCTCATGCCAGCCAGCGCCGGCGCGCCGGATGGATCGAATATTCGCAGATCCCCTGACAGCGCTGTCCGCCGTCGAGTTCGAATTCGCAGAACGCCTCGAAACAGTCGACCGGATTGTCGAGGCAGTTGTCGCCCCGGTACCAGAGCTTGATCTCGCCGAGCTTGCGCGTGCTGCGCGCCTGCAGCCGACGGCCGTCCGGCAGTTCCAGCTGGAAGCGGAACTCCACGGCGGTGGTACCACCCGCGTCGAGAACGATCTCCGCGTTGATGCCACGCAGCGGACGGGCACCCTGGCGGTCCGACACCGCTCCGACGGCCGGCATCCCGAGCCGGCTGCCCTGCGGCGATCCGAGCGCGCAGATCTGGGCGTCGTCGAGATGCAGGATGAGCCAGTAGTGGCCGGGGAATGCCGGCTCGTCCGTGCGCGCCCACTCCGTCTCCTCGTGGAAGTTGTGCAGCCAGGAGCGTTCCCGGTGAGAGCGGCAGGCGATCTCGCGCACCTGGCCGCGGGCCGGCCCGCCGCGGATCTCGAGACGGCCCCGACAGTCCATCGCCTGTTCGAAATGGCCGCCCCAGATCATCGAGAAATACGGATTCGGTTCGGTGAGCTGCGGCCCGGCTGCCGAGTGATCGTACTCGAACGCCGGGTAACGGGCCGAGAATCGGAGATCGTAGGCGTACAGCGGGCCGTCATAGCTCACGCGGAAGTCGCCCAGGGGACGCACGATCTCATAGCGCATCCGCCCGTCGCTCCAGGGCCCGCGCGGCGGCGTCCCGTTGAACGGATGCTTGTTGCCCCAGTACTGCAGGACGCCGTCGATCTGCAACAGCGAGGCCCAGCGCGCATAGCCGTGGTTCGACAGAAACACCTGTACGACCCCGAACACGCCGGCCGTGGCGTCCATGACACTGAACCAGGCCGTATCGCCGAACAACGCGCCCGGGAGCGGGGCCGTCCCGAGATGCAGGAATTCGTCGGCTTCGGTCACCACTGGCGGTTCTCCCCTGCGTCAGTCCGCACAAATATGCCTGGCGGCGCGGTAGCCGAACACCATCGCGGGCCCGATGCTGGACCCCGGTCCCGGATAGGTCACCAGGATGCCCGCCGCCGTATTGCCGATCGCGTACAGGCCCGGGATCGGTGCACCGTGCCGATCCCGGACGCGGGCATCGCGGTCGATGTCGAGCCCACCGTTGGTACCGACATCACCCAGCTCCATGCGCATGGCGTAGAACGGCGCCTCCGCAATCGGCCCCAGACACGGATTGGGCTGGATGCGCGGATCGCCGTAATGGCGATCGTACACGGAATCGCCGCGGTGAAACTCGGCGTCGCTACCCGTGCGCGCGTACTCGTTCATGCGCGCCACCGTGTCCAGCAGGCCTTGCCGGTCGATGCCAGCGGCGTCGGCCAGCCCGGCAATCGTGCTCGCCCGGCTCAGGAAGCCGCTGGCGAAGTACGCGCGGGGCAGCCGGAAATCGGGGCGCAGCGCGCTGCGCAGCAGCGGTCCGGCGATGTAGTGGCGCCGGAAGCGCGCATCGAAGACCAGGTACGCCGGGGATGACGGATCCTCCGCCGTGTGCCCGGACTGTGCCGCCAGCACGAAGGTCATGTAGTTCTGCGCCTCGTTGGCGAGCCGGTGGCCGCGTGCGTTGACCACGCAGGAACCGGGCAGGGAGCGCTCGATGACCGCGAGTTGTGGCAACTCGCCGGGAGGCGCGAAGGTCGGGCACCACCAGGCACCGTGCATGTGCCGCAGGCGTGCCCCCACCTCCTGCGCGGCGACGATCGCGTCGCCGGTGTCCGTGTCGACGGCCGCACTCCAGCTGCTGCTGGTGGGCGGCGGCAGGAATTGTTCGCGCATCGACTGGTTCTTCGCGAAGCCTCCGGCCGCGAGGATCACGGCCCGGCGCGCGCGGATCGTCAGCGTCTGCCCGGCGCGGTCGACCACCGCACCCTGCACGCGGCCGTCGACGTACACCAGCCGTACCAGCCGTGTCTGCAGCCACAACGGCATGCCGCGGTCGCGCATCGAGGCGCGCAGCTGCGCCACGCCCGCGCTCCCGCAGGTGATGCGGCGCGCGAGCGGCGTGCGCAGGCGCCACGGAAAGTCGAGCAGGTAATCCAGCACCAGCCGCGCGGCCATCCGCTTCCAGCCTGGCAGCGTCGCCATGAACCGGTGCGCCTCGGCCATCGTGATGCCGATGCGCCCCTGCATGAACATGGAGGGATGCGTTGGCAGCAGGTCCCGCCACTCGTCCCCCAGGCGATCGAGCAGGAACGGCTCGGGTTCCAGCGCGCGGTGTCCCGCGCGGGCCCCGGGCGCAGCCGAGAAATAGTCGGGATACATCGACAGGGAGTGGTAGCGGACCCGGGTCCGGTCGGCCAGAAACCGGACCATTTCCGGACCCGACTGCAGGAAAGCGTCGATCAGCTCCGGGTCCGTCTCGCCGCGGGGAAGCACCGCATCGAGGTAGGCCCTGGCCTCGGCCAGCGAGTCCTGTGCACCCGCCGCCAGGGCGTAGTGGTTGCACGGGATCCAGATGCCGCCCCCGGAGCGGGCACTCGTGCCGCCATAGCGGGCGGCCTTCTCGACGACGAGGACGTCCTTCGCGCCCAGCTCATGGCAGGCCAGGGCGGCGGTGAGAGCGCCGTTGCCCGAACCGGCCACGAGCACATCGACGGCGTGGTCCCACCGCCCCGATCCGAGTGCGCCCGCGTCCCCGGTTGCCGTGCTTGCCATCGTCGATCACCAACCGGCTGCCGGCGCAAGGGCCGTCTGCGCGTCGCGCACGATGCGCCACAAGCGCTCGGGGCCGAGCGGCACCTCGGTCGCCTTGACCGCGAGCGGAGCGAGCGCGTCGTTGACTGCGCACAGGATCGCCGCCGGTGTCGCGTGGATCGCCGCCTCGCCAACCCCCTTGGCACCATAGGGGGTGAAGGGAGACGGGGTCACCAGGGCAGCCTTCCCGGTCGCGGGCACGTCATCGATCGTCGGCAGCAGATAGTCCATCAGGGTGGTCGTCAGCGGCTGGCCTTCGGCGTCGTAGGCGTATTCCTCGAAGAGCGCCATGCCGATTCCCTGCACGAAACCGCCGTCGATCATGCCCTCGACGTTGCCCGGATTGAGGCGCGTGCCGCAATCGTCAACGAGGACGTAGCGCAGGATCTGCACGCGCCCGGTCTCGCGTTCGATCTCGACCGCCACGACGTGACACGCGTTGGCGGCGGTGAGGTAGCTCTTGACGCGCCCGTGCTCGTCAACGGCTCCCCGGTCCGGCGCAGCCCACACGAAGCTCACCTCGGGACTCGCTTCGCCTGCGGATTCCCCGCTGGCCTGCAAGCGCATCGCGCGCGCCACTTCCGCCAGCGAACGGCCGACGCCCGGATCGTCCCGGCGCCGCAACCTTCCCATGGCGAGTTCGATTGCGGCGGGCTCGGCCGCGAGCATCCCCGCGGCCGCCCGCACGAGCCTGCCCTCGAGCAGGTCGGACGCACCGAGCAGGGCCCCGGTCAGCGCGACCCCGAGATGATTGCCACCGGGCCCGAAGTGGCGCGGCGCCGTCAGGGTGTCCTGCGCCTCGATACGAACATCGCCGGGCCCCACGCCGAAGCGGTCCGCCAGCACCTGCGCCGCGATCGTGTGATGCCCCTGCCCTTCGAGCCCGAACCCCACCTTGACGCCGAGTGAGCCGTCGTCTTCCACCGAGAGCGTCACGCCCTCGGGGACGCGCTCGGCCGGCACGCCCACGAGCGAATACAGGTTCCAGTCGAAGACACCGGGCTCGATCGAACTGACGATGCCGACCCCGAAGAGTCGACCCTCCCGGCGCGCCTCGGCCTGCTGGCGGCGCAAACCGGCGTAGTCCGCCAGCGCGAGCGCGCGCTCCTGCGCGCCCTGGTAGTCGCCGCTGTCGTACTCGTTTCCGCTCGGGATCGTGTACGGAAAGCAATCCCTCGCGATGAAGTTCCGGCGCCGGATCTCCGCGGGGTCGAGGCCGAGTTCGCATGCGGCGAGATCGAGCATCATCTCGAGCACCGCCGTGTGCGGCGGCACGCCCATGCCGCGGTAGGGGCTCGCGGGCAGCTTGTTCGTCGCCACCACCGTCAGGTCGTAGGAGGCGGCGGGGATCGCGTAGTTGCCCGTGAAGCACGCGAGCGGTCGCACGGCGGAGATGGTGCCGAAGCCCTCCGCGTTCGCGCCGAGATCGTCGAGGAGTTCGACGGCGAAGCCCGTGATCGTGCCATCGCGCTTCACGGCCAGCGCCACATCGTAATGCCGGTCCCACGCCTGGCTGCTTCCCGCCAGCAGGTACTCGGTGCGGTCCTCGATCCACTTGACCGGTCGCCCGCCACTCTTGCGCGACAGCAGCGCCGCGATGTCGGTGCCGCGCCCGCCGTTCTTGCCGCCAAAGCTCCCGCCGTGCGGGTACGGCACGAGCCGCAGTTTCCCGGGCGCGAGACGCAGCGACGCGAGCCTGCCGAGCGCTATGTGCGCGGGCGACTGGAAGCTGCCGTGGCAGGTGAGGCTGTCGTCCTGCGGATTCCAGTGCGCGATCACCCCGAAGGTCTCGATCGCATTCGCCCCCGCGCGGTGAAAGCGGAAGCTTTCGCGCACCACGCGATCTGCGTCGCGGAAGGCGCCCCCGACGTCGCCCCACTCGAAGGCGCGCTGGTACACGACGTTCGAGCCCTTCTCCGGGAAGATCGCCTGGCAATCCGGGCGCACGGCCTCGCGCGGGTCCATCACGGCAGGCAGCCGCTCGTAGTCGACGGCAATCATCTCGATCGCATCCTCGGCCAGCGCGCGGCTCGTCGCCGCGACCGCGGCGACCGGCTCGCCGACGAAGCGCACGCGATCGGGGGCCAGGCAGAGCGTGCCCCAGCCCGCCGGCACCGTCGCCGCGGGCGAGGCCCAGCGCAGCGCGTCCTCGCCCGTGATGACCGCTTCCACACCGGGCAGCGATGCCGCCGCCGAGGCGTCGATGCGCACGATGCGCGCATGCGCGTGCGGGCTGCGCAGGATCGCGCAGTGCAGCAGGCCCGGCATCGAAACGTTGTCGATGAACTCCGCGCGTCCGGTGACGAGCAGAGGGTCTTCCACACGCGGGATCGAGCGCCCCACGTAGCCGTGCAGCGGAGCAAGCGCCTGCGTGGCGCCATCGGGATCACTGGCAAAACGCGTCTTCACCCGCCATCCTCCGGTCGCAGATCGCGGCGGGCACAGCATGACAGATCACGTGATGGAAGGGGTACCGTCCCCTGGTTCCCGCTCAGCACCGGGAGCAGCACGGCAGCGAGCCGGAGGCGAGAGAATTTCACATGAACGAGGGCCAATCGCCGATCACCTTGTTCCCGCGCAGATCCTCGACCTCCCGGGGCGAAAGCCCGAGTTCACCCACGAGCACCTCCTCGTTGTGCTGTCCGAGGCAGGGAGCGGGCGACGTGTGCAGCGCGCGGGGCAGGCCGGAGAAGCGCATCGGCAGGCCCGGGTAACGCGTCTCGCCCGTGATCGGATGTTTCAGTACCTGGAAGAACTCGCGCGCTTCGAGCTGTGGGTGTGGTGTCAGGAAGTGTCCGTTGATCAGCCTCTGCGCCGGCACACCCGCCGCGCACAGGCGTTCGCCGGCGGCGTCGGCGGACTGGTCGGCGAGCCAGGCCTCGATGCGCTCGTCGAGCTCGTCGTGGCGGTCCCGCCGGCCCGCCATGGTGGCAAGTGCCGGGTCCACGGCCCAGGCGGGTTCGCCGAGCTCGCGCACCAGTGCGCTCCACTGCTCGTCGCTCGCCACGGCCACGGCCAGCAACTGGCCGTCCGCTGCGCAGCGGTAGACGCCCTGCGGAGCGGCCACCGGTCCGCGGTTCTCATTGCGCGTAAGGAGCTGGCCGTAGGCCGAGTACTCGATCACCTGCTCGGCCGAGAGATTGAGCGCCACCTCGACGAGCGGCACCTCGACGAGCTGCCCCTCCCCGGTGCGCCGGCGGTGTTCGAGCGCGAGCAGCAGCGCAAAGACGGCGTGCATGCCGCCGATCGGGTCGCAGCAGCCGCGCGGCACCAGCGGCATGTCGGGGTAGCCGGTAATCCAGGCCATGCCGCTCACCTGCTCGACGGTCATGGCGAAGCCGGCGCGGTCCCGCCACGGGCCGTCGAGACCGAAAGCGGGCATGCGAACCATCACGATGCCGGGATTGATCGCGCGCACCGCCTCCCAGCCGAGGCCGAAGTTCTCGAGTACCCGCGCCGAGAAGTTCTCGATCACCACGTCCGCGTCCACGAGCAGGCGGCGTATGAGCGCCATCCCTTCCTCGCTGGCGAGGCTCAGGGTGACGTCGCGCTTGCCGGTGTTCGCCCCGTGGAAGACGGGCGACCACTCCCACAGCGGCTCCTTGCGTGCGGCGCCGGCGAAACGCATGCCGTCGGGGCGCTGTATCGACTCGACCTTGACGACGTCGGCCCCCATGTCGGCGAGATAACAGCCGGCCATCGGGCCGGCCCAGAAATTCGTCAGATCGATCACGCGCAGGCCCGCGAACGGAAGCGCGGAGCTGCCCTCGGCCCGTGACGGCGACGGCGGCGCCGCGGAGATCCCGGCCAGTACCTGAGACTGGTGCTCGCCGAGGCGCGGCGCCCGGCCCGGAGGCCGCAGCGACGATTTCTCGAGCTGGCAGAACGGACGCGGCAGCAGGAAGCCACCGGGCCCCCGGCGGAAGACGCCGCGCGCCTTGAATTGCTCCATCTCGGGCAGCGTGCGCCCATTGCCCACCGGCGCCACCGGAATGCGCATCAGGGTCGCGAGCTCGATAATCTCCCCGAGCGTGCGCTGGCGGGTCCAGGAATGGATCATGTCCTGCATCGATTCGCGCCGTTCCATGCGCAGGCGGGCGTCGAGGTAAGCGTCGTCCTGCCCGATGTCCTGGCGGCCGAGCATGGCGCAGAAGTCCTTCCACTGCTGGCCGGTGATGGTGCAGAAGCCAACCCAGCCGTCCCTGGCCGGCTCGATCGACGGGATCTCGATGCTGCGTGCGAGCGGCCCCGGAACCCACTGGCTGTTCAGGTCATGGTAGACGGTGAGACTGAGCAGCATGACCTCGAACAGCGAGCAGTCGACGTGCTGCCCGGCTCCGGTGCGCCGCGCCGAGAGCACGGCCGAGAGCGCGCCGACGGCTGCGAATACACCGCCCGCCCACTCGCCGATGCGCCCGCCCGCGGCAACGGGCTTGCGCTCGCGCAGCCCACGGTAGTCGATGGAGCCGGTGGCGGCTTGCAGGGTGAACTCGGTGCTCGGGCGCAGCGCGTAGGGTCCGGATCCGCCCCAGGGCGAGATCGAGACCAGCGACAGCATCGGATTGCGCTCCTGCAGCGCGGTCAGACCGAGTCCGAGAGCGTCCATCGTACCCGGCGCGAAGCTCTCGACCACGAGGTCGGCCGTGGCTGCGAGCGCGAGCAGCGTGTCACGGTCCGAGGGATTCGTGAGGTCGAGGACACTGCCGCGTTTGGAAGCGTTGAGGTGCTGGAAGAGGGCGCCGTCCGCGTCTGGTGCGAGCGGGGTTCCCGAGGCGGACCAGCGTCGCAGCGGATCACCACGCCCCGGTGCCTCGATCTTGATGATGTCCGCACCGCCGTCGCACAGGAGCTTCGTGCAGTAGGGGCCGGCGATCTCGCTCGAGAGGTCGAGGACGCGCAGCCCCGCAAGCGGCCAGGCGTCGGCGGCAGACGACGGGTTCGCGGGGCTGCCCATGCGAATCTCCTTCTCTGTTCTGCATGGCGTGTCGTATTCCGTGCGCTCGGCGCAATGCCGTCGCCGCCTGCCAGCAAGGTGCGTTGTGGCATGAACGCCTGCACGAAGGCGGCCGTACCGGGATGCGCCTGCGGTGCGCGACCGCTTGTCACTTCGATTGCGGTCAGCCGGCGGCCTGCCCGCACGACAAAATCCGCTTCGTGGTTGCGCTCGCGCCATCGGTGACGTGCCGGACGAGGGTGGATGCCCGGGGGCGCCGGAAGGAATGAGACGGGGTGGTCGGCATGGCGGGTATTTTTACTCGCGACATTGAGCAAATTGCAAGGGTTGCCATTCCACCTTCCCCCGACATCAGGCACTCAGTGGCCAGATCAGCGGGATCGTCGCGATGGTGATGCTCGCGACCAGGCAGTTCATCGGGATCCCGATGCGCAGGAAATCCGAGAATCGGTAGCCGCCGGGACCGTAGACCATCAGGTTGCACTGGTAGCCGATCGGCGTGGAAAAGCTCGCCGACGCGGCCATCATCACCGCGATCACGTACGGCACCTCGTTCAATCCGGCCCGTTCGGCCACCGCCAGCGCCACTGGCAGCATCAGCATCGCAGCGGCGTTGTTGGTGATCATCTCGGTCAGCGTCATCACGCTGAGGTACACCAGCGCCAGCAACAGCCACGGATTCGTCCCGGCCAGACCCACGATGCCATTGCCGAGGAAACCTGCCGCCCCGGTCTTCTCGAGTGCATTGCCGAGCGCGAAACTCGCGGCGATCGTCACCAGCACCGGGAGGTCCAGGCTGCGCCGCGCGTCGGTCACGCTGATGCAGCCGGTGGCGATCATCGCCGCCACCCCTAGCAGCGACGCGTAGAGCATGCTCACCACACCCGTGGTCGCCAGCACGACGATGCCGGCGAGGATTGCCCACGAGATCCACGCGCGTGAATGATCCGGCAATTCGTGCTCGAGCACGTTCATCAGCAGGAAGTCACGCGACTGCTTGAGCCGCCCGACCACGGCCGGCCGTGCCTCCAGCAGCAGCAGGTCACCCGGCTCCAGGATGATCGAGCTGAGCCGCCCGCGGATGTGCTCGCCATTGCGCGCGACCGCGAGCACCACCGCGCCGTAGCGGTCCCGGAAACGCCCGTCCCGGATCGTGTGCCCCACGACCTCGCAGTGTTCGGCAACGACCGCCTCGACCAGCCGGCGTTCCGGAACGTTGCGCTCGAGCGCCGGCTTGCTGCCCACCGCGGGCACCAGCCCGTTGATGCGCAGCACATCGACGATCGCCTCGGTCTCGCCGACGAACACCAGGCGGTCCCCGCCGCGCAGGATCTCCTCGGGCGCCACCGCGGTGATCACGCCGCCGTCGCGCTCGATCTCGGCCAGGTAGATCCGCTCGAGGTGGCGCAGCCCGGCCTGCTGGATCGTCCTGCCGACCATCGGCCCGTCGCCTGCCACAGCGACTTCGAAGGTGAACTTGCGCGTGTCGGCGAAGGTCTCGTCCGGCGTGCGCCGCACCCGCAGCAGCCGGGGCGCCGCGAACACCACGAACAGGATGCCGGCCGCGGACACCACCAGCCCCAGCGGAGCGATATCGAACAAGCCGAAACCGGGCTTGCCGGTCAGCGCCTGGTACTGACCGTTCACGACCAGGTTCGTGCTGGTGCCGATCAGCGTGATGGTGCCGCCGAGGATCGAGGCGTAACTGAGCGGGATCATCAGCGTCGAGCTCGGCACGCGGATACGGCGTGCCCACTGGCTCACGGCCGGGATCATCGTCGCGACCACCGGCGTGTTGTTCAGGAACGCCGACAGCCCGGCGACCGGCAGCATCAGGCGCACCAGCGCGCGGTGCGGGCCGCCGGGTCGCCCGAGCACCGACTCGACGATCATGTCGACGCCGCCCGAGGCGCGGATCGCCGCCGCCACGATGAACATCCCCGCCACCGTCATCAGGCCGCTGTTCGCGAAGCCGGCCAGCGCCTGCTCGGGCGTGAGGATGCCGGTCATGCCGAGCACCAGCAACGCGCCCATCAGCACCACATCGGTGCTGAGCCGCGGCACGGTGATCAGCGTCACCAGTACGGCCACGGTGAGTGCGACCGTGAACCACCCCTGCCATTCCATCGTGGACTCTCCCCTGGCGGACCGCTGGGCATTCTAGAAGGAGCAAGGATCCGCGTAACAATAATTAATAGATCTCAGGATATGCGTCCCGCCGATCGTCGCTGACAATCCGCGGCGCAGTCTCTAGCATAGCGCCGGTCGCAGGCGCAGCACCGACCGGACCCCCCGATGAGCGAATCGCACAAGACCGCCGAGGCGTCGCTCGCGACGCTGCACCGCATCTTCACCGTGCCAGAGGCGCCAGACTCGACGCTATCGCGTCTGGAAGCGGAGATTTCGCGCAACCTGCACGGCTTCCTGCGCGAGCACATCGTCGCCACGCGACGCAGTATGAGCGATATCGAGAGCGACTTCAGCGACACGCGCGTCCCGGAGGACCCCGTGTTCGTCTCCGGACAGGCCGAGTTCCTGCTGCGCAAGGTAGTGGCGGAATCGGTGCACACCGCTTCGCCGACCTTTGTCGGCCACATGACCTCGGCGCTGCCGTACTTCATGCTGCCGCTGGCGAAGATGATGATCGCGCTGAACCAGAACACGGTGAAGACCGAGACCTCCAAGGCCTTCACGCCGCTGGAGCGCCAGGTGCTCGGCATGCTGCACCGGCTGGTGTTCGCGCGCGACGACGCGTTCTACGCGCACCACG
This sequence comes from Pseudomonadota bacterium, assembly GCA_963204845.1. Classification (GTDB taxonomy): domain Bacteria; phylum Pseudomonadota; class Gammaproteobacteria; order Pseudomonadales; family UBA5518; genus UBA5518. Next base: position 24,785 of record CAUJIL010000062.1, read on the forward strand.
TGCAGGATCCGCGGCACGCGCTGGGCGCGTTCTGCTCCGGCGGCACGGTGGCCAACATCACGGCGCTGTGGGTGGCACGCAACAACGCGCTGCCCCCCGACGGCGATTTCGGGGGCGTTGGCCGTGACGGGCTGCACCGCGCGCTGGCGCACCACGGCTTCGCCGACGTGGCGATCGTCGTCTCGCGCCTCGGACACTACTCGCTCGGCAAGGCGGCGGACCTGCTGGGGATGGGACTGAACTCCGTGCACACGGTCGAGGTCGACGGCAACAACCGCATCGATCTCGCCGCGGCCGCGCGCTGCTGCCGCGACCTGCAGGCGCGCGGCGTGAAGATCGTCGCGCTCGTCGGGCTCGCAGGCAGCACCGAGACCGGCTCGGTGGACCCGCTGCACGGGCTGGCGGACCTCGCGACCGGACTCGGCGTGCACTTCCACGTCGATGCCGCCTGGGGCGGTCCCACGCTGTTTTCCGCTCGCTGGCGCCACCTGCTCGCCGGCATCGAGCGCGCCGACTCGGTCACGCTGGATGCGCACAAGCAGCTCTACGTGCCGATGGGCGCGGGGATGACGCTGTTCCGCGACCCCGCCGCGGCGCGCGCGATCGAGCACCACGCGCGCTACATCATCCGCGAGGGCTCGCGCGACCTGGGCAGCAAGACGCTCGAGGGTTCGCGCCCCGGCATGGCGATGCTGGTGCACTCGGGGCTCGCGATCCTCGGCCGCCGCGGCTACGAGTTGCTGATCGACACCGGCATCGAACTCGCGCGCCGCTTCGCCGACCTGGTGCGCGCCGCGCCCGACTTCGAGCTGACCAGCGAGCCGGAGCTGAACATCCTCACCTACCGCTACGCACCCGCGTGGCTGCAGGACGCGCTGACCGGCGCCGATGCCAGCGAGGCCGCCGCGCTGAACGAGGAACTGAACGCGATCACGCGCGACATCCAGCGCCTGCAGCGCGAGGCCGGCCGGTCCTTCGTCTCGCGCACCACGCTGCGCTCGCCGCGGCACCACGGACACGCGATCGATGTGTTCCGGGTGGTGCTCGCGAACCCGCTGACCGAGCTCTCGATCCTGGCGCAGATCCTCGACGAACAGCGCGCCATCGCCGCCGACGCGCCGGTGGCCGAGCGGCTGGCCGCGCTTGGACGGCCCGGCGCGCCGCCGCTACAATCGCGCGCTTTCCCCGCGCCCGGGTGATCGGCTCCATGAATCTACGCGACCAGCTCAACAGCGCCGTCGAAGCGGCGATGCGCGCCGTCGGCATCCCCTCGGACTGCCAGGCGCTGCTGACGCCGGGCACACGCCCCGAGTTCGGCGACTACCAGGCCAACGGCGCGATGGCGGCCGCCAAGCGCATGCGCGCGAATCCGCGCGAGCTCGCCGCGCGCATCGTCGCGGCCTTCGACGGCGGCGCGATGGTCGAGCGGCTGGAGGTCGCCGGTCCGGGCTTCATCAACATCCATCTCGCCGACGCCTTCCTGGCCGAACGCGCCGCGGCCGCCGCCGCCGATGCGCGGCTCGGCATCGCGACGCAGGCCGTCCCGCAGACCGTGGTGGTGGACTATTCCTCGCCGAACCTCGCCAAGGAAATGCACGTCGGGCACCTGCGCAGCACGATCATCGGCGACGCCGTGGTGCGCGCGCTCGAGTTCTGCGGCGAGCGGGTGATCCGCCAGAACCACGTGGGAGACTGGGGCACGCAGTTCGGCATGCTGATCGCGCACCTCGAGCGGATCGCGGCCACCGGCGGCGGCATCGACGGCGCGGCGCTCGCCGACCTCGAGGCGTTCTACCGCGACGCCAAGCTCGCCTTCGACAGCGACCCGGCGTTCGCCGGGCGCGCGCGCGAGTACGTGGTGCGCCTGCAGTCCGGGGATCCGCACTGCCGCGCGCTGTGGCAGCGCTTCATCGATATATCGATCGCGCACAGCGAGGAGATCTACCGCACGCTCAACGTTTCGCTGGCGCATGCCGACATCCGCGCCGAGAGCGCGTACAACGAGGACCTGCCGCGCGTGATCGCGGACCTGGAGGCACGCGGCCTGCTGGCGGTCAGCGAAGGTGCGCGCGTGGTCTACCTCGACGAGCTGCAGGACCGCGAGGGCAAGCCGATGGCGGTGATCGTGCAGAAGGCCGACGGCGGCTACCTGTACGCGACCACCGACCTCGCGGCGGCGCGCTACCGCGCCCGCGAACTGCACGCCGACCGCATCCTGTACTTCATCGACGACCGCCAGAAGCTGCACATGCAGCAGGTGTTCGCGATCGCGCGCCGCGCCGGCTTCGTTCCCGACGCGGTCTCGCTCGAACACCATCCCTTCGGCAAGATGCTCGGCGAGGACGGCCGCCCGTTCAAGACACGCTCCGGCGGCACAGTCAAGCTCGCCGAACTGCTCGACGAGGCGGTGGAGCGCGCGGCGCGCCTGCTCGCCGAGCGCGAAGCCGACCTCACGGCGGAGGAGCGCCTCACCGTCGCGCGCCAGGTCGGCATCGGCGCGGTGAAGTACGCCGACCTCTCGAAGAGCCGTACCAGCGACTACGTGTTCGCCTGGGAACACATGCTGAGTTTCGAGGGCAACACCGCCCCGTACCTGCAGTACGCGTGCACGCGCGTGCGCAGCATCTTCCGCCGCGCCGGCGTCGATCCGCGCACGCTGGATGCGCCGCTGCGGATCGGTGCGACCGAGGAGCGCGCGCTGGCGCTGCGGCTGCTGCAGTTCGGCGAGGCGCTGCGCGCGGTCACGCACGACGCCGCGCCGCACCTGTTGTGCCTCTACCTGTACGAACTGGCGGGGCTGTTCATGCGTTTCTACGAGAACTGTCCGATCCTGCGCGAGGACATCGACGCGGCCACCCGCGCCTCGCGGCTGCGCCTCGCCGACCTGACCGCGCGCACGCTCGCCACCGGCCTCGACCTGCTAGGCATCGAAACCCCCGACCGCATGTAGGTCCGGGCTGTGCCCGGACATTTCGTCCGCACATTGTTCGGCCACAGGCCGAACCTACGCGGACATGTGCGCCAACCCTGTTCGGCCACAGGCCGAACCTACGCGGACATGTGCGCCAACCCTGTTCGGCCACAGGCCGAACCTACGCGGACATGCGGGTGCCCGACACGGCGACGCCCGCGATTTGGCATACTGCGGCGCAAAATGCCGGGGGTGCCGCCGCCATGAGCAACCTGCCCGAACCCGCCGACGATCCGCTGCGCCGCGCGATCCGCGTGCTGGCGCGTGCCGACGAACAAGCGCACGTGGCGGCATTGCTCGCCGAGGCGGATGCCACGCTCGGCGATGGCGAGGCGATCGCCGCCGACGCCACGGCGCTGGTCGAGGCGATCCGCGAACGACTCCGTTACCGCAGCGGCGTCGAATCGCTGCTGAACACCTATTCACTGTCCAGCCGCGAAGGCGTGGTGCTGATGTGCCTCGCCGAGGCGTTGCTGCGCATCCCCGATGCCACCACGGCGGACCGCCTGATCGCCGATCGCCTGGCGAGCGGCGACTGGCGCGGCGTGCTCGACGGCGCCGAACCGCTGTTCGTGAACGCCTCGGCGTGGGGACTGCTGCTGACCGGCAAGCTGGTGCGACTGCGCGAGAGCGACGACGAATCAGCGTGGACGCTGCTCCGCCAGACGCTGGCGCGCGTCGGGGAGCCGGCGATCCGTGCCGCGATGCGGCTGGCGATGCGCATCATGGGGGCGCAGTTCGTGCTGGCCACCGACATTGCCGGCGCACTGCAGAAATCCGCCGAGTGGCGCACACGTGGCTACCGCCACTCCTACGACATGCTCGGCGAGGGTGCGCGCTGCGCCGCCGATGCGCACCGGCATTTCCTCGCGTACCACGCGGCGATCGAGGCCGTTGGACGCAGCCACCGGTGCACCGACACGCGCGCGGCGCCGGGCGTCTCGGTCAAGCTCTCGGCGCTGCACCCGCGCTTCGAACCGGCCCAGATCGCGCGGCTGCGCGCCGAACTGCTGCCCCGGCTGATCGAACTCGCGGCGCTGGCGGCCCGCCACGGTATCGGGCTGACGGTCGATGCCGAGGAGTCGTACCGGCTCGACATCGCGCTCGAACTGTTCGCGGGCGCGTTCGAGGATTCCCGGTTCGCCGGCTGGGACGGCTTCGGCATCGCGGTGCAGGCGTACCAGAAGAGCGCGCCAGCCGTGATCGACTGGCTGGACGAGCTGGCGCGGCGCCACCATCGACGCCTGCCGGTGCGCCTCGTGAAAGGTGCGTACTGGGACACCGAGATCCGCCACGCGCAGCTCGAAGGACTGGCGACCTACCCGGTGTTCACGCGCAAGGCCTCGACCGATGTCTGCTACCTCGTGTGCGCTGCGCGACTGCTCGCACGCCGTGAGCGGCTGTTCCCGCAGTTCGCCACCCACAACGCGCACACCGCCGCCGCGGTGCTCGCGCTCGCCGGCGACCCGGTGGGCTTCGAGTTCCAGCGCCTGCACGGCATGGGCGAGGAACTCTACGAGGAACTGCTCGAACGCCGCGGCACCGGCGTTCCGTGCCGCATCTATGCGCCGGTCGGCGAGCACGCGGAACTGCTGGCCTACCTGGTGCGGCGCTTGCTCGAGAACGGTGCCAACAGTTCCTTCGTCCACAACCTCGCCGACGACTCGCTGGACAGCGCGGCGCTGGCCGCCGATCCGCGCACGCGGTTGCGTGGACTGGCCGACCACGCGAACCGTGCAATCCCGCCACCGCCCGCGCTGCACGGAGCACGGCGGCGCAACGCCCGCGGCATCGACCTGCGCGCGCGCGAATCGCTGGCGGACTTCGTGCACGCGATCGACAGGTGCAGGACAAGCGCGGCGCGGCTCGGCAACGCCACGGAGCCCGAGCGGATCGCGGTGCGCAATCCCGCCGACCACCGTGACCTGCTCGGCCATTACGCGCC
>CAUJIL010000063.1 GCA_963204845.1 Pseudomonadota bacterium
GATGCCTTCGGCGCCGAAGGCCAGCGCGGCGACCAGCCCGCGGCCGTCCTTGAACCCACCGGCCGCGACCACCGGCACCGTGACGGCCTTCACCACCGCCGGCAGCAGCAGCGTGGTCGGCACCGACCCGGTGTGCCCGCCGCCTTCGCCGCCCTGCACGGTCACCACGTCGGCGCCCAGTTCGACCGCCTTCACCGCGTGCTTCACGGCGCCCACCGTCGGCATGCACACCACGCCCGCGTCCTTGAGCTTGCGGATGAACTCCTTGCCCGGCGAACGGCTGTAGCTCACGGCGCGCACGCCGTGCTTCACCACCAGATCGACGATGGCGGCCGCGTTCGGCTGGTACATATGGAAGTTCACGCCGAAGGGCTGCGGCGTGAGTTCCTTCGTGCGCAGGATGTCGCGCTCCATCTGCTCGGCCGGTATGGTGGCGCCGGCCAGGAAGCCGAAACCGCCGGCGTTGCAGGTCCCGGCGACCAGCTTCGGGTCGGCGACCCAGCCCATCGCGGTCTGCACCACCGGATAACGGCAGCCCAGCAGTTCGGTCAGTCGGGTATCGAGCATGGCCGGCCCTCCGCCGATCTCAACGTGCCGAGCGGTCGCCCGGCGGATTGTCCTTGATCTCGCGCGCGCGCAGGTTGTGCGGATCCATGCGGCGGATCACCTCGAGCTGCTGCGCGGTCGGTGCCGGCGTGGTCACCACGTCGTCGGGAATGCAGACCGGGAAGCCGGTGTTCTGCACCACCTGCTCGACCGTGATCCCCGGATGCAGCGAGCGCAGCCGCAACTGGTGGTCGGGGCCGCCGAAGTCCATCAGGCACAGATCGGTGACGACCAGCCGGATATCGACCAGTTCCTCCATCGTGTAGCCCTTCGGCAGCCGCGCCGGGTTGTAGCCGACCGAACACACCACGTCGCACTCGCCGTCCTTGAACACGCGCGTGTTGTGCGAGGGCACGAAGAAGGAGTTCGCGTGGTTGCTCGAATTGCCCGGGAAACCGCGCACGCCGAGCATCATCGCCTTCGGCTTCGCGTAGTCGCCGATGCACGAGATGTTCGACTGCCCGAAGCGGTCGATCTGCGTGGGACCGACCATCGCGTGGCGCTTGCCCCCCCAGACGTTGTCGAAGATGCGCGAGAAGCCCATCCACGTTTCGTACTGCGGGCGGAAATCGGCCGGTCGCGGGCCCATCGGGTTCGGCTCCGAGAGCAGGAAGGCCTCGGAGTCGGTCATCATCAGATCCGGGTTCGAGGTCAGCATCGCCAGCGAGGCGGCCAGGCGCGGGATCGTGCCGATGCCGGTCGCCAGCACTTCGCCGTCGTGACGCCAGGCCTCGGACGCCGCGCAGATCAGCAGTTCCGCCAGGGTGTAGTCGCTCGTTGCCATGGTCACGGTCCTCTGCTCAATACGTCGGAAGCGGGAGTGTGCGGATCGCGTCCAGACCGCCGACCGCCTGCTGGTAATGCGCCTCGGAATCGCCCACGTACCGGCTCATGTATTCGGCCCAGCCGTTTTCGGCCGCCGCGGACGCCTGGTAGTCCTTGAAATGCGCCACGTCGAAGCCGTAGAGCGGATTGCAGCTGCTCGGGTGCGCACCACCCGGGATGTGCACCACGCCGGTGGTCTCGGAGCGTTCCCAGTAGACGTAGCGTGCCTCCTCCGGTGACGCGAAGTACGTGGTGTCGACCAGTTCGTCGCAACTCACGAAGGTCTTCGCCGAAGCACGTGCCATCACGTCGTCCATGTAGTGGTCGGGACCCTTGATCTGGCAGACGCCGCGCGCATCGGCCCGGTCGACGTGGAGCAGCGCCGCGTCCAGTGTCAGCGCCGGCATCGCGACCAGTTCGCGCGCATCGTCATACGGCGAGACGATGGTCCTGATCTGCGGGTTGTGACGCAGCACGTCGGTGCCCAGCCCGATGCGGGTCGGCAGGAATGGCACGCGCATCGCCGCGGCACGCAGCCCGAGCAGGTACATGCCCTCGTCGATTTCCATCACCTCGATGTCGCCGCGCTGGCGCGCGAGGCGGAAATACGGTTCGAGCGGGATGAAATCCAGCGACACGAACGCAAACACCACCTTGCGCACCTTGCCGGCCGCGCACAGCATGCCGACGTCGGCGCCGCCGTAGGCCACCACTGTCAGATCGCGCAGATCGGAACGCAGGATCTCGCGCACCAGCGCCATCGGCTTGCGCCGCGGACCCCAGCCGCCGATCCCGATCGTCATGCCATCGCGGAGCTGGCCGATGGCCTGCGCCGAACTCATCACTTTGTTCATCGCCGTGCTTCCTCACCCACGCCGGACACCGGGCCGGCAGTATAACCTGTTTGTGGCGCGACCAGTAAATTGGGTCACCACTTTCTACGCATATCGACCAGACCTGAGATCACACAACCGAAATACAGTACAAAACCTCTATCGAGCTACGCATTTTGCCGCTCCGGCGCCGCGCCACAGGCGACGATACGGCTGATCCGGTAATCGTGTTTGACGAAGCGCGCCCCGAGCGAACACTCGACATGGCGCACCCCGGGAATCGCGTGCACGTTGCTGTGCAGGAACGCACTCAACTGCTCGGCCGACTGCACCATCGTGATCGCGAGGATATCGAAACGCCCGACCATGATGCCGACGAATCCGATCTGCGGGTCACGCGCCAGCGCCTCGGCGACCGCGCGGCTGTGGCTGCCGCGTTCGACCTCGACGCGGATGAACGCCAGCGCCGGGTTCGCGAGCTTGCGGATGTTGGTGATCGCGGTGATCCGGATCTGGCCTTCGTCCTCCATGCGCCGGATGCGCGCGCGCACCGTGCCCTCGGTCACACCGAGCACCTCGGCGATACGGCGGTTGCTGGTGCGCGCATCGCGCGCCAGATGGTCGAGGATGCGCCGGTCGACCTCGTCCAGCCGCCGTTTAGTCATCGAAAGGCACCCAGTCGGGCTGATTTTTCAGCACGTCCACGGCAAGGCCGGTGAGGATGCGCCGCACTCCCGCGATATTCACCAGGCGATCGGTCACGAGCTCCGCGAGGTGCTCGTGGTCGCGCGCGACCATCAGCAGCTCGATGTCGTGGGTGCCTACCACCAGGCTCACCGAAAACACCTCCTCGATGCGCGCCAGCGCCTCGGCGACCTCCAGCGCGGGACGGCCGTCGACCTCCACGCCCACCGCCAGCAGCAGCTCGTAGCCGACCGCTTCGGCGTCGGCGACCGCGACCACCTTCATCGCGCCCGAGGACTCGAGCTGGCGCACACGGGCGCGCACCGCCGATTCGGTCAGGCCGAGCGCATCGGCCAGCGCGCGGAACGCCATCCGCCCGTCGGCGCGCAGCAGCTCGATCAGCCGCCGGTCAGCCTCGTCCAGACCGGCCATCTGCCCCAGGCGCACCTCGCGCCGCGATGCCCCGCCCACGGCGCCTGCCACCGCGCTCAGCCCGGCTGCCCGCGGAGCACGGTCTTCTGCACCTTGCCCGCCGCGTTGACCGGCAGCGCGGCGACGAACTCCACGCTGCGCGGCACCTTGTAGTTCGCCATGTTGCGCCGGCACCAGTCGATCACGCCCTGCTCGGTCAGCGTGGCGCCGGCGCGCGGCACGATGAACGCCTTCGCGACCTCGCCCATGCGCTCGTCGGGCATCCCGATCACGGCCGCCTGCGCCACGCCGTCGAGCGAGCACAGCAGGTTCTCGATCTCGGCCGGGTAGCAGTTGAAGCCACCGACGATGAACATGTCCTTGATGCGATCGGTGATGCGCAGGTAGCCCTCGGCATTCAGCACGCCGATGTCGCCGGTCCTCAGCCAGCCGTCCGGCGTGATCGCCTCGGCGGTCGCCGCCGGATCGTCGAAATAGCCCTTCATCACGTTGTAGCCGCGCACCCATACCTCGCCGGGCTCGCCCACCGGCACCGGCTCGCCGGCCGCGTTGGCGCAGATCACCTCGACCCCCGGCATCGCGCGTCCGGCCGTGGTCGCGACCAGCTCCGCTTCGTCGTCCATGCCGCTGATGGTGACCACGCCGCAGGTCTCGGTCAGGCCGTAGGCGGTCAGCACGGTGCGGAAGCCCAATTCGCTGCGCATGCGGCGGATCAGGTCCACCGGCACCGATGCGGCGCCGGTGACCGCAAGCCGCAGCGAGGACAGATCGTAGGTGTGACGGTCCGGGTGCGCGAGCAGCGACTGGTAGATCGTCGGAGGCCCGGGCAGCATGCTGACGCGCTCGAACTGGATGCGCCGCAGCACGTCGGCGACGTCGAAGCTGGCCACCGGCAGGATGCGCGCGCCGCGGATGATCGCCGCCAGCCACCCCGCCTTGTAGCCGAAGGAATGGAAGAACGGGTTGATGATCAGGTAGTTGTCGTTGGCAGTCAGCCCGACGGTACGGCTCCAGGTGTCGAAGCAGCGGATGTTCTGCGCGTGCCCGGTCATCACCGCCTTCGGTTTGCCGGT
>CAUJIL010000064.1 GCA_963204845.1 Pseudomonadota bacterium
GGCCCCCCCGGTCTGCTCCCAGATCTCGCGTCCGGTGGTGTCGCGGTGCACCGCGCGGTTGGCCGTGTTGTCGAACTGGTTCGCCCACAGCACCCCGTTTGGTTCGCGCACGGCGAGCTCCGCGGCGAGGCGGCCCGAGACCTTGACGTAGTGGTTGGGATCCGCGGACGGCACCGCGGGCACCAGTTTCAGATCGGCGCCGCACAGCATCAGCATGTCGATCTTCTCGGGACTCTGCGTCTCCGGGATCACGATGGTGGTGCGGTAGCCGAGCGCGTTGGCGAGCAGGCTGAGCCCGATGCCGGTGTTGCCCGCGGTGCCCTCGACGATACGCCCGCCCGGGCGCAGCAAGCCACGCTGTTCGGCGTCACGCACGATGCCGAGCGCGGTGCGGTCCTTGACCGATCCGCCGGGGTTCATGAACTCCGCCTTGCCGAGGATCTCGCAGCCGGTGAGTTCCGAGGCGCGCTGCAGGCGCACCAGGGGTGTGTTGCCGATCAGCCCCGCCAGTCCACTGCACTGCGCCATCGCCCGCCCCGCTTTGTCCGCCGTGCGCACTATACCCGCTCCGGCGTCGCGCCGGCCACGGCGCGCAACCGTGCCAGATCCGCCGTGTTGGGCGCGAACACGCCGTGTTCGCACACCAGCGCACCGACCAGGCGCGCCGGCGTCACGTCGAAGGCGACGTTGCGTGCCCGGCTGCCCACCGGCGCATGGCGCAGCGTGCGCAGTACGCCGTCGGTGCCCGCGCCCTCGAGCAGCAGCACCTCGGAGGCGTCACGCTCCTCGATCGCGATCTCGCACAGGCCGTCCTCGATGCTCCAGTCGATGGTCGAGCACGGCAGCGCCACGTAGAACGGTACCCCGTTGTCGGCCGCCGCCAGCGCCTTCTGGTAGGTGCCGATCTTGTTGCAGACGTCCCCGCGCGCGCTGGTGCGGTCGCTGCCGACCAGGCAGAGGTCGACCTCGCCGCGCTGCATCAGGTGGCCGGCGCAGTTGTCCGCGATCACGGTGTGCTCGATGCCGGCCTGGGCGAGTTCCCACGCGGTAAGGCGCGCGCCCTGGTTGCGCGGACGGGTCTCGTCGACCCACACGTGGACCGCGATGCCGTCGGCCGCCGCGCGATAGACCGGTGCCAGCGCGGTGCCCCAGGCGCCGGTCGCGAGCCAGCCGGCATTGCAGTGCGTCAGCACGTTCAGCCGGCCGAGCCGTTGCGCGCGCTCGCTCGTCGCCAGTGCGTGCAGCAGCGCCGCGCCGTGCGCGCCAATGCGCTCACAGCACGCGTACTCGCTGCGTTGCAGTGCGAGCACCTCGTTGGCCGCGAGCGCGGGGCGTGCGCCGGGCGGCGCCGGCCCGAGTGTCGCGCGCATGCGCGCCAGCGCCCAGCCGAGGTTCACCGCGGTCGGGCGGCTCGCGAGCAGCGCCGCGGCGGCGCGCTCCAGCCCGGCATCGCTCGCGTCCTCGCGCGCGGCGAACGCCATGCCTGCGGCCGCGACCAGACCGATCAGCGGCGCGCCGCGCACGTTCATCTCGCGGATCACGCGCACGCAATCGGCGACCGAGGCCGGCTGCAGCCAGCGCTCCTCGAACGGCAGGCGGGTCTGGTCGAGCACCGACAGCCGGCAGTGTGCGGCGTCGAAGGCGAAGGCCGGCGCGCGCTCCCACGCCGGTACGGACTGGTTCATGCGGCTTCCCTGGTGGGCGCGGCCGGTGGTGGCCGCGGCCCGGCTGCCGCATCACGCCGGCAGCATTCCACCCACAGCGGCCAGTCGACCGGCAACATCCGGAACAACGCGTCCTCCATATCGCCGCGTGCCTCCCCGGGCAGTGCCACCAGCGCGCGGTCGATCGCCTCGAAGCGGCGCACCGCCTCGTCCCACAGCAGCGGGTCCGGGCAGTGGTGCGCCCAGAGGATGGCGGTGTGCAGCGGTTGCAGCAGTTGCGGCGTCATGTTCCTGTCTTCCGGCTGGTGGTCCACAGCAGGGAGACAAAAAGGATGCCATGTAGAACAGGTCTGAGATAAACGCCCTATGCGTTTGTTTTATCTGCTTTTACTTTTCTGGTCAGCGCGACAAGGGCGACGGGATTCCGCCGCCCTCTCAGGACAGATCGTGCCGGCGCACCACGTGGTCCGCGACCATCGCCTCGTGACGGCGTGCCACGTAGCTGTACATCACCGGCACCACGAACAGCGTGAACAGCGTGCCGACCAGCATGCCGAAGGTGATCACGATGCCGATCGAGATGCGCGCGTTCGCTCCCGCGCCGCTCGCCAGCAGCAGCGGGATCACGCCGCAGACCATCGCGGCGGTGGTCATCAGGATCGGACGCAGCCGCACGGTCGCTGCCTCGATCACCGCATCGATCGCGCCCGCGGCGCGGATCTCCTGCTGCCGGTTCGCGAAATCGACGATCAGGATGCCGTGCTTGCTGATCAGCCCGATCAATGTCAGCAGCCCCACCTGCGTGTAGATGTTCATGGTCGCGAGTCCGAGGGCGAGCGGGATCAGCGCCCCGCAGACCGACAGCGGCACGCTGACCAGCACCGTCAGCGGGTCGCTGAAGCTCTCGAACTGCGCCGCCAGCACCAGGAAGATCAGCACGAAGGAGAACAGGAAGGTCAGCAGCAGCACGTTGCCCTCGGTCACGAACTGGCGCGACTGGCCCAGGTAATCGGCGCTGAAGCCCGCCGGCAGCAGCGCCCGGCCGCTCTGCTCGAACCAGCGCACCCCGTCCCCGAGCGACACCCCGGGTGACGGCAGCGCACCGATGGTCGCCGAATTGAGCTGCTGGTATTCGGTCAGGCTGCCGGGGCGGTTCTGGCGCACGCGCGAGACCACGGCCGACAGCGGCACCAGCTCACCGCTGGCGGTGCGCACGTGGTAGGTATCGAGGCGGTCCTCGGCGTTGCGGTATGCGCGCTCGGTCTGCAGGATGACCTCGTAGCTGCGGCTGTCGAGGCTGAAACGGGAGGATTCGTTCTCGTTCAGGAAGGTCGCCAGCGTGGTGCCGATCTCGGCCACGTCGATGCCGAGCAGCGCGGCCTTGTCGCGGTCGATCTCGAGGCGCAGTTCCGGCTTCTCGAAGCGCAACTCCGACTGCACGTAGACGAACTTGCCGCTCGCGCGCGCCTTGGCCTCGATCTCGGCGGCCACCTGCGCGAGCAGTTCGTACGAGCCGGTGGTCGCGATCACGAAACGGATCGGCAGCTCGGGCGAGGCACCGGGGATCGAGGGCATGTTGAAGGCGTTGATGCGCAACCCCGCTACCGCGGCCATGCGCGCCGTGAGGTCCTGCTGCACCTGCATTGCGTCGCGCTCGCGCTCGCTCCAGGGTTTCAGCTCGAGCATGCCGAAAAAGGTATTGGCACCCATCGCGCCGGTCACCAGGAAGTGGCGCGCGTGCTCCGGCGTGGCGCGCAGCACCTCCTCGACCTGCGCGCCGAAGGCCCGCGTGTATTCGATGGTGCTGTTGAACGGCCCTTCCCCGACCACGTAGACGTGCCCGGTGTCCTCGAGCGGTGCGAGTTCCTGCGGCACCGCGCGGAACAGGAAGAACAGGCTGGCCAGGATCGCCGCGGCGAACACCAGCACCACCGGGCGATTGGCCAGCGTGCTCTGCAGCATGCGGCGGTAGCGGCGCTTCAGCGCCTCGAACGCGTGGTCCAGCCATTGCACGAAGCCGTGCGAGGAATCCTCGTGGCGTAGCAGGCGGCTGCACATCATCGGCGACAGCGTCAGCGCGACCACGCCGGAGACGATCACCGCCCCGGCCAGCGTGAACGCAAACTCGATGAACAGCTTGCCGGTGAGCCCGCCGAGGAACGCGATCGGGGCGTACACCGCCGCCAGCGTGAGCGTCATCGCGACCACCGGGAATGCGATCTCGCGCGCGCCCTGCAACGCGGCCGGGAGCGGCTCCATGCCCTCCTCGATGTGGCGCTGGATGTTCTCGACGACCACGATCGCATCGTCCACCACCAGCCCGATCGCCAGCACCATTGCGAGCAGCGTGAGCAGGTTCACCGAGAAGCCCAGCCACAGCATCAGCGACAGCACGCCGATCAGCGACAGCGGGATCGTCACCACCGGGACCACCACCGAGCGCAGCGAGCCGAGGAACAGGAAAATGATCAGCACCACGATCAGGCTCGCCTCGATCAGCGTGGTCACGACCTCGTCGATCGAGGCGCTGATCGACTGCGTGGCGTCGTAGACGATGCCGCCGTTCATGCCGTCCGGGAGCTGGCCGACGATGAACGGCATCATCTCGCGCACGTTGCGCCCCACCTCGAGCGGGTTGGCGGTGATCGCCGGGTTGATGCCCACGAACACCGCAATGCGCCCGTCGTCGCTCGAACTGTGGTCGTAGCTCTCGGCGCCCATCTCCACGCGCGCCACGTCACCCAGGCGCACCACCGACTCGCCGTCACGGCGCAGCACCAGGCGGCGGAAGCCCTCGGCGTCGCGGATCACGGTCTGCGGGTTAAGGTACAGCTGGATGAAGTCGCTGCGGATCGTGCCGGCGGCGCTCTGCACGTTGTTGCGTGCCAGCGCACGCTGCACGTCGCTGGCGGTGAGGCCGAAGGCGGCAATGCGTTGCGGATCGAGCCACACGCGCATCGCGAACTTGCGTCCGCCGTCGATGCGCGCCTCGCCGACGCCCTTGACCGTGCTCAGCAGCGGCACGACCACGCGGTCGAGGTAGTCCGTGATCTGCTCCGGCGTCAGCACCTCGCTGGTGAACGCGAGGAACATGAGCACGTCGTTGCCCATGCCGGC
>CAUJIL010000065.1 GCA_963204845.1 Pseudomonadota bacterium
CGGCCCGGGTCGCCGCCGAAGGCCTCGACGTTGTCGCGCACCCATTCCAGCGCGCGGATGGTGTCGAGCGTGCCGTAGTTGCCGGAGCGGTCCTCGGCACTGCCGTCGGCGTTCAGCGCGGGATGCGCGAACCAGCCGAACGGGCCGAGACGATAATTGAACGTGACCACGACGAGCCGGTGCGTGCTCGCGAGCATCGTTCCCGCGTACTTGGACTCGGTGGCGTAGCCGGCCATGTTGCCGCCACCATGGATGTACAGCATGACCGGCAGGCGATCGTCGCCCCGCGGTACGCGATCGGGAGTGAAAGCCGGGGCGTAGACGTTCAGGTACAGGCAGTCTTCCGATCCGATCGGTTTGCCCCATTCGCGCGCGGGCCTCGCCTCCATCTGCGAACCGTACTGGGTGCAGATCGCGCGCGCCTGCACCGCTTCCAGCGTACCGTTCCAGGGCTGCGCCTCGCGCGGCGCGCGCCAGCGCAACTCCCCCAGCGGCGGGCGCGCATAGGGAATCCCGAGCCAGCCATGCGAACGGCCCTCGTCGAGAAAGCCGATCACCGCGCCCTGGCGGGTCTGGCGCACGGTCACAGGATCGGGCGCTTGCCGTTCCAGCCCGTAGTCCTCGCCGTCGTTGTAGAGGTGGTAGCCCGCGAGCAGCATCAGGACCAGCGCCACGGCGGTGATCGATTTGATGATTGCCTTGCACATGGCGAGTCGTTGCTCAGGGGGCGCGTCGATTCCGTCCCCGCTACCGCGATCGTCCGTGACGCGCGGGTTGCGTGCGCGGTCTACCATCGTGCCGGTCCTGATCCCATGTCGTATGTGCTCGCGAACACGCCGAAATTATGGTTAACACTGTTTAGTGAACGGTGTTAACATATTCCCGGCGAACAGTCGTGTCAAGACTTCCTGGTGGCGGTACGCTGCCAATGGAGGGGACATGCTGCTTAAATCGTCGATCGATGCAGGGGCGAACGGGACTGGAGATGAGCAACAAGACACTTCCGCGCAAGGCCACCCGCGGCAATCCCGTGCTGTCGCAGGAGCTGATCACGCAGACCGCGATGCGGATCTTGCGGACCGAGCCGCTGCGCGAACTGACCATGCGCCGCCTGGCAAGGGAACTGGGTGCCACGCCGGCCGCGGTGTACGGCTACTTCGACAGCCAGGACGAGTTGTTCGATGCGATCACTGCGCAGGTCCTGGCAGGCATTGATCTCGGCCGGTTAGCACGAGCAACGGACTGGCGCGTGATCCTGCGCGAGTGGGCACGCGCCGTGCGACTGCGCCAGCAGGAGTACCCGCACAGCGTGGAGATCATGCAGGTGCGCGCAAAGATTCCGACGCGGTGGATGGAGGTCTGTGTTCCGGTCGTGGCAGCGCTGCGCCGCGCGGGGCTCGAGGGCGAGGAATTGTTGACCACCGCAACCATGTTCCAGGGCGTCGTCTCGGGAGCGCTGCTGAACGAATTCAGCCTTGCCATTGCGCAGCCCGGCTCCGAGCCGGATCCGGTCGCCGTGGCGCTCGCCAACCTGTCGGAACCGGCGCGTGAGGCGTGGACCGCGCTGGAACCGTATATCCGCACCTCGAACAACACCGCCCTGTTCGACCTGACCATCGACTGCGTGATCGCGGGCATCGATGCCACGCTGCACACGCACAAGAGGTAGCGATGGACCTGCGTGCACCGAAGGAGACTCATGGTATGCCGGCTGCAACGTCGAGGAGCGCGCCGCGGCACGCCGAGGACGTCCAGGTCCGCGCGCTGCTGCGGGAACTCCTGCCGGACGAGAAGCTCTCGCTGCTCGCGGGTGGCACCTGGTGGAAGACGCGGGGCGTGCCGCGCCTGGGGCTCGCGCCGATGACGCTGACCGATGGACCGCGTGGGGTGGCCTTTCATTCCAGTCGCCGACGCTGCACGGCGTTTCCCAGTGGCATCGCGCTGGGTGCGAGCTGGGATCCCGATCTGGCGTACGCCTTTGGCGCGGCGCTGGGCAGCGAGACCGCGGCCGTTGGCGCGCACGTGATCCTGGGACCGGCGGTCAACATCTGCCGGACACCCTTGAACGGACGCACCTTCGAGTATTTCACCGAGGACCCGGAGCTGAATGCGCGACTGGCCGTCGCCTGTATACAGGGCATCCAGTCGCAGGGCGTGGCGGCCTGCATCAAGCACTTCGCCGCCAACAACCAGGAGACCAATCGCATGCGCAACTCGTCTCGCCTGAGCGAGCGGGCGCTGCGCGAGATCTACCTGCCCGCCTTCGAGGCCGCGGTGCGGGAGGCCGATGTCTGGGCGGTGATGGCGGCGTACAACGCGGTGAATGGCGTTGCGGCCTGCGCGAGCGCCGACCTGCTGACGACGCGGTTGCGCCATGAATACGGCTTCGGGGGATTCGTGGTGTCGGACTGGTTTGCCGGGCGGCGAACGCAGAGCGGGGCGGGTTGCCTGCGCGCCGGTCTGAACCTGGAGATGCCGGGCAAGGGTTCCCGCTATCGCCTGTCGAATCTCAGACGGGAGTACCGAGAGGGCGCATTCGGCGAGACCGAGGTCGATGCCTGTCTAGAGCCGCTGTTGCGGATCTGGCTGCGGACACGCGCGATGCGGTCCGCGAACCCCGCGCGCAACACGCCGGAACACCAGCGGCTCGCGCGGCGCATGGCCGCGGAGAGCATCACGCTGCTGAAGAACAGCAGCGATCTGCTGCCGCTCGATCGCACGCGCATCCGTCGGATCGCCGTGCTTGGCCCGCGCGCCAGACGGCGCAACTGCCTGCCCATGTTCGGCGGCAGCAGCGGCGTCTGGTCGCCCTACGAGATCACTCCGCTGCAGGGCCTGCGTGAACACCTCGGAACGGATTGCGAGTTCGTGCGCGATCCCGCGCGCGCGGATGTCGCGGTCGTCGTGGTCGGACTCGGGCACCGGCTCGGTGGCGACAGCGAGGTGATGGATCGGCGACATATGGCGTTGCCGGCGTCCCAGCAGCGTCTGATCCGCAGGACCGCGGCGAAAAACCCGAACACGATCGTCGTTCTGCTGAGCGGAAGCCCGCTGGAGATGGACTGGGCCGACACGGTGCCGGCGATCCTCGCCGCCTGGTACCCCGGCATGGAGGGCGGGCGTGCCATCGCGGACCTGCTGTTCGGAATCTGCAATCCCTGCGGCAAGCTGCCGCTCAGCTTCGCCAGACGACTCGACGACTGCGCGGCGCACCGCAACGCGCGCCGCTATCCGGGCACCGAAGCGGAAGTCGTGTACGAAGAGGACGTTTTCGTCGGCTATCGACATTTCGACCGCGAGACGATCGAACCGCTGTTCCCCTTCGGCTTTGGCCTTTCCTACACCAGGTTCGCGTTCGAAGCACTCGAGGCACCTGCGCACTGGCTGGGCGGCGAGACGCTGCGGGTGGCGATGAGGCTGACGAACACGGGCCCGCGTGCCGGTGCCGAGGTGGTGCAGCTCTACGTCGGAGAGCGGGTGCCCTCGGCGCACCGGCCGGTGCGCGAGCTGCGCGCATTCCGCAAGGTCTGGCTCGAGCCCGGCGAGAGCCGCAGGCTGGAATTCGAGCTCACGCCCGCCGCACTGGCGTGGTATAGCGAGGAAACCGGTGGCTGGCGCAGTGATCCCGGGGACTACGAACTGTGCATCGGGAACTCATCGCGGGATCTCCCCCTGCGTTCGTCGATCCGCTATGGCTGAGCGTGCTGCTTGCGATTGGCTCAAGCCAGGATCGCATCGGCAACCGCATAGCCCGATGCGATCGCCTGCTGGGTGCCGACACCCGGTGCACCGGCGTCGGTTCCCACGATGTAGAGCCCGTGCACCGGCGTCCTGATCGAAGGCTTGCTCGCGCCGGTCTGGCCGACGATCTGCCCGATGCCGATGGTCTCGCCACCGGCACCGGGAACCGCCGGGTCGCGGGTGGCGTTGGAGACGCTCCGGGCGGTGTAGAGGATCCGTTCCTCGATCGCCGACTCGATTTCCGGATAGGCGCCGAACAGGATCCTCTCGCCGGCATCGGCCCACGCCTGGATATCTTCCCTGCCGAGTTCGGGGTCGGGCGGGCAGAAGGAGCCGGTCAGCACCAGCTGCTTCCCCGCGGGGGCATGGTCGGGGTCGTAGTTCGAGGGGGTTTCGATATAGAGCACGCCCTCGCGCGATGCCCTTCCCGCATGGGCCTGCGCGAGGCGTGTGCTGCTCCACGGGCTGGTGTTGGAGAACACCGCGCCGAAGCCGGCCTCCAGAACCGGCCTGCCGAGGAAATAGCGGTAACCCAGCAAGGCATGGGACGGCGCGAGGCTCCGGATGCGATCGACATAGCTCTGGTCGAAATGCCCGCTGCCGGCCAGGTTGAGGATGGTCGGCTGGATGCCCGCGTTGCTCACCACCACCGTCGAGTGGAAGCGCTGCCCATTCCCGGTTTCGACTCCGTTCACGATGCCATGGCCGATGACGATCTGCTTCAGGCGTGTGCCCATCAGCACGCGGCCGCCATGGGCACGGACCACGTCGCAGCAGCCCTCGGCGAGCTCTCCCCAGCCACCGCTGCAGAACTCGCCGCCACCGCCGATGAACACCTTCTGCAGCCCGCTGATGGCCTCGGCGCAGTCGAGCTGGTCGGCCGGCACCATGTACATGCCGTCGAGGCAGTTGCTGACGATGAATGCGTAGATCGCCGGCGGCAGCCCGAATTGCACGATCCAGGAGTGGAAGTCGGTGCCCTCGTGCCTCGCCACATCTTCCGTGCTCATCACCAGCAGGGTCGTCATGAAATCGAGCGAGACCTCGCGCTGCCCGGCGGGTACCTCCAGCCAGTCGAACAGCACGTTCGGGTCGAGCGCATCCGTGGGTTGCTGCGGCATCGGCTTGTAGTTGCCATCGGGAGTCCGGTAGACCGAACGGCCGCGGGTACTGAGCAGCCTGGCTTTCTGCTGGATGCCGAGGTCGGTCACCAGGCGCTGTGCCCAGCTGCCCGTGATCGGCGCGCCGATGATGGGCCACGGAGAGTACGTGAATCCCTGGCGGGCATGGCTCATTGCCTTGCCGCCGGCCAGCCGGTTCTTTTCGATCAGCAGCACGTTCCTGCCGGCCTTTGCCAGCAGGGCGGCGCAGGTGGCGCCGCCGAAGCCGGCACCGATCACGATCACATCGAAGCTGTCGCTGTGGGCCATGGGTGCGGATCCTCCGCGTGGTGGGCTCCATGTACGAGCACGGAGCGCAGTCGGCCGATGCGGGTTGCGCGGCTGGTTCCCTGTCGGGGCGATTATCCACCAAGCGGCGTTGCACTTCGAGCCACCCGGCTTGCGATATGCTTGGCGGCGAGCGCGGGTTCGACCGCGATGGCCGACCGAGGACGATGCGATGAGCGACGGGGAGCGGACGGACGAGGCGAAGATCGCGGACTGGCTGCACGAGCGGCTGGGGGGGCGCGTGCTGCGCATCGAACGCCAGGCGCGCTGGCGGCCGGTGTGGTTCGTCGAACTGGAGCGTGACGGTGAACAGCTCGCGCTGTGCGTGCGTGGCGAGCGCACCGACATGCCGATGGTGTTTCCGCTCGATCACGAGATGCGCTTCCAGTCGCTGTTGCACGACTTCGATATCCCGGTGGCACGCGTGCACGGCTGGATCGAGGATCCGCGCGCCTACGTGATGGACCGGGTTTCCGGGCGCGAGGATTTCGCCGGGACCGAAGACGATGAGCGGCGCGCGGTGGTCGATCACTATTTGCAGCTGCTGGCGAGGCTGCACGCGCTGCCGCTGCGGCCGTTAGTCGCGGCCGGCATACGCCGCGCCGCGACGCCGGCGGAGTCGGGGCGCCTCGGCATCCAGCGCTACGAGCAGATCTTCCGCGAGCGCAAGCGGCATCCGGAGCCGCTGATGGAGTTCTGCCTGGGCTGGCTCAAACGCAACTGGCCCGACACGCGCGGGCGCGAGGCGCCGGTGCTGTGGGACGGCGGACAGTTCCACCATGGCGGCGGGCGTGTGCTGGCGGCGCTCGATCTCGAGCTGGGGCACATCGGTGATCCGATGATGGATCTCGCCGGATGGCGGATCCGCGACACCGTGATCGGTTACGGGGATTTCGACGCGCTGTACACGCGCTACGCCGAGCTGAGCGGGCGGCCGGTCGACCTCGATGCGATCCGCGTCTACTACTTCGCGTTCACGCTGACCAACCACCTCGCGCTCGGCGCCACGCTGCGCGAACCGCCGCCCGGCTCCGACGTGATGATCAATCTGCGCTGGTGCTCGGAGACCGATCTGTTCGCGCTCGAGGCGCTCGCGGAGATCCTCGGCATCGAGCTGCCCGAAGTGGAGGTGCCGGCGCCGCGACCGAGTCCCGTGGGCGGCCGTCACGAGCACCTGGTGCGTTCGCTGCGCGCGCTGCTGAACGGTGACACCTACCACGACCACCAGGTCCACGTTGCGTTCCGGCTCGCGCGGCATCTGCAGCGTCACGACGAGATCGGACAGGCCGTGCTGGAGGCGGACCTGGACGACCTCGAGGCGCTGCTCGGTTCGCGCCCCGCGGACTGGGGGCAAGCCGAGACCGCGCTGGAGCGCTTCGTGCTGGCCGATGCCGCCGTGGGCCGCTACGACCGCGATCTGGTGTTGCTGTTCCACCGTACCAACCGTCGGGCGCAGCTGCTGCTCGGCCCCGCAGGCTCGGCGATGACGCGCCATTTCCCCGCGCAGCGTTTCGACCGCCGCACCCGGAGGACCGCCTGATGCCGAAGGCCACGCAATTCGAGCTCGGACTGATCGGGCTGGGCACGATGGGAATGAACCTGCTGCTGAACCTGGCCGATCGCGGCAACGTGGTCGCAGGCTACAGCCGTGACCGCAGCAAGTCGGCCGAACTGCGCGAACTCCCCGCCGACAACATCCAGGGCTTCGACGACCTGGCGGAATTCGTCGCCGCGCTGCGCACCCCGCGCGTGGTGCTGCTGCTGGTGCCGGCGGGCCCTACCGTCGACTCGGTGGTCGCGGGGCTGCGCCCGTTGCTCGCGCGCGGGGATTTCATCGTCGATGCCGGCAACAGCTTTCATCGCGACACCACGCGGCGCATCGCCGAGCTCGCGGCCGACGGTATCGAGTTCGTCGGCATGGGCGTCTCGGGCGGCGAGAGCGGCGCCCGCCACGGGCCGAGCATGATGCCCGGCGGCGGCCAGCGCGCGTGGGAGCGGCTGCGCCCGCTGCTCGAGAGCGCGGCGGCGCGCGTCGGTGACGAGCCCTGCGTGGCGCCGATGGGCGAGGGCGCGGCGGGCCATTACGTGAAGATGATCCACAACGGCATCGAGTACGCGCTGATGCAGATGCTCGCCGAGTGCTATGACCTGATGCGACGTCGCTTCGGCATGTCGAACGACGCGATGGCTGCGGAGTTCGCGCGCTGGAACGCCGGGCGACTGCAGAGCTATCTGGTGGAAATCACGGTTGACGTGCTGCGCACGCCGGATCCGCACGGCTCGGGTGCGCTGGTCGATGCGGTGCTCGATCGCGCGCGCGCCAAGGGGACCGGCAAGTGGAGTTCGCAGGACGCGATGGATCTGGGTGTGCCGGTGCCGGCGATCGACGCGGCGGTGAGCGCGCGCGAACTCTCGGCGTACAAGGCCGAGCGCGTGCGTCTGGCGCCGTTGTATCCCGACCCGCCGGCGGCGCCGCTCGATCGCACCCCGGCGCTGGAGGCGCTCGAATGCGCTTACCACGCCGCGGCGTGGATCGCCTACGCACAGGGTCTGGCGCAGATCGCGCAGGCATCGGCGGAGTACGGATTCGGTACCGACCTCACCACGGTCGCGCGGATCTGGCGCGCCGGCTGCATCATCCGCGCCGCGATCCTCGATCCGATCGCCGCGGCCTTCGCGGCCGACTCCGAATTGCCGAACCTGCTGGCGGCGCCGGTCGCGGTGCAGGCGTTGCGCGACAGTGTCGACGGCCTGCGCGCCACGCTGCGCGCGGCGATCGATGCCGGCATTCCCGCTCCGGCACTGGCCGCGGCGCTCGCCTACTTCGACGGCATGCGCAGCGCACGCCTGCCGGCGAACCTGACCCAGGGCCAGCGTGACCTGTTCGGTGCGCACACCTACGAGCGCACCGATCGCGACGGTGTGTTCCACTCCGCCTGGGGAGCGCCGTGATGCCCAAGCGACAACCGGTGGTGGTCGCGATTTTCGGCGCGACCGGTGACCTCACGCGGCGCAAGCTGCTGCCCGCGCTGTACAACCTGTACCTCGACGGCCATCTGCCCGAGCGTTTCGTGGTGATCGGGGTGGCGCGACGCGGCGATGAGCAGCAGTTTCGCCACGACATGGAGCAGGCGCTGACCGCGCACTCGCGTCGCGGGGCACCCGATCCCGGGCGCTGGGCCGCCTTCGTTTCCAGCATCGAATACCTGGCGGGTGGCTTCGACGAGGACGGCACCTACGCCGCGCTGGCGGCGCGCATCGATCGCGCCGAGCAGGAAGCCGGCGCGCCGGCCGCGCGGGTGTTCTATCTGTCGACACCGCCGGGCGTGTTCGCGCGCGTTGCCGACGGACTCGGCGCCGCGGGGCTGGGGCGCGGGAACCCGCTGAACCGGATCGTCGTCGAGAAGCCCTTCGGCCACGACCTCGCTTCGGCCGAAGTGCTCGATGCGTCGTTGCGCGCGGTGTTCGACGAGACTCAGATCTACCGCATCGATCATTACCTCGGCAAGGAAACGGTGCAGAACATCCTCGCACTGCGCTTCGCCAACGCGCTGTTCGAGCCGATCTGGAACCGCCGCTACGTCGACCACGTGCAGATCACGGTGGCGGAGTCCGACGGGCTGGGAACGCGCGGCGGCTATTACGACGGCGCCGGCGCGTTGCGCGACATGATGCAGAACCACCTGCTGCAGTTGCTTTGCCTGGTGGCGATGGAGCCGCTGGTCAATTACGAGGCCGAGGAACTGCGCAACAAGAAGGTCGACGTGCTGAAGGCGGTGCGCACGCTGCCGATCGACGATCCGCACGCCTGTGCGGTGCGCGGCCAGTACGCCGCCGGCAGCCTGGACGGCAGGACGGTGTGCGGCTACCGGCAGGAGCGGGGCGTGGGCTCGCGTTCGACCACCGAGACCTACGCCGCGCTCGAGCTCTACATCGACAACTGGCGCTGGCACGGCGTGCCGTTCTACCTGCGCACCGGCAAGCGCATGCCGCGCAAGCTCTCGCAGGTCGTGATCGCGTTCCGGCCAGTGCCGCATCGCATGTTTCCGGTGCGCGCCACCGATAATTTCGAGGCGAACCGCCTGCTGATCGGCATCCAGCCAGAAGAGGAGATCGTGCTCGGATTCCAGGCCAAGGTTCCTGGCGCCGGCATGAAGCTGAGCAGCGTGGCGATGGACTTCAAGTACGACGAGGCCTTCGGCGCGCCGTCGCGCGAGGCCTACGAGACGCTGCTGCAGGAGATCATCGAGGGATCGACCACGCTGTTCATGCGTGCGGACCAGGCGCGCGCGGCGTGGGAGATCGTCGAGCCGCTGCTGGAGTTGTGGCGCGAGAGTCCGGCCAGCGGCTTCCCGAACTACGCGGCGGGAAGCTGGGGGCCGGCGAGCGCCGACATGCTGCTCGCGCGCAACGGCCGCAGCTGGTACAACCCGATGCCCGCGCCCGCCGCCGACTGCGCCCCGTGCGCGAGCGACTAGCGTGCGCATCCGCCGCTTCGATTCGCCCGAAGACCTGGCGGCTGCCGCCGCGCGCAGTTTGGTGGCGGCGGCACGGCGCGTGATCGTTGCGCGCGGCGGCTTCGCGGTCGCGCTCGCCGGCGGTTCGACACCACGCGCGTTGTACCAGCGTCTCGCGGATGCGCGGCTCGACTGGTCGCGCATCGACGTCTACTGGAGCGACGAGCGCTTCGTGCCACGTGGTGACGCGCTCAGCAACGAGGCGATGGCGCGCGCGGCGCTGCTCGATCGCGTCGCGGCGCCGCGCGTGCATCCGATGGTGTGCGCGGCGAGCGCGCAGGCCAGCGCGGAACGCTACCAACGCGGCCTGCCGCCGCAACTGGATCTGGTGCTGCTCGGGATCGGCGCCGACGGCCATACCGCCTCGCTGTTTCCCGGCGCGAGCGCGCTGCACGAGCGCACGCAGCGCGTGGTGGCGACGCGCGGCCCGGGACCGGCGCGCGAGCGCATCACGCTCACCGTGCCATACATCAACGGCGCGCGCGCGGTCTGGTTCCTGGTCACCGGCGCCGACAAGGCAGCCGCGCTGGCGCGCGTGCTGCACGGCACCGAGGATCCCGATCGCACGCCCGCGCAGGCGGTGGCTCGTCACGCGCGCCGCGTCACGCTGTTCACCGACCGCGCGGCGCTCCCCTGATTTCACCGTGTGGCCGAACATGTCTGCGTAGGTTCGGCCTGTGGCCGAACACAATGTCCGGGCGCAGCCCGGACCTACGAAAATTTCCCTCATCCCGCGGTCAGGCCGCCGTCGAGGGTGATGGCCTGTCCGTTCAGGAAACCGTTGTCGTCGGCGCAGGCCCACAGCATCGCCTGCACGATCTCCTCGGGTCGCGCGAGGCGCCGCATCGGGTTCGCGGCCGCCATGTTCTGCAGCGTGGAGCCGCGCGCGCGCAGCGGATCGAGCAGCGGGGTGTCGGTGAATCCCGGGCACAGCGCGTTGATGCGTACGTTGCGCTGCGCGTACTCGAGCGCGGCGGTGCGGGTGAGCCCGATCACGCCGTGCTTGGCGGCCGCGTAGGGGCCAAGCAGCGGCGCTCCGGTCACGCCGGCCACCGATGCCACGTTCAGGATCACGCCGCCGCCCTGGCGAACCATCGGCGGCAGTTCCGCGCGCAGGCACAGAAACACGCCCTTGAGGTTCACCGCGATGTTGCGATCGAACACGCTCTCGTCGCAGTCCTCGATGCGCGCCAGCGGATGACCGATCCCGGCGTTGTTGATCGCGACGTCGAGTCGGTCGAAGCGCGCGACCGTCGCCGCGACAAACTGCTGCACTTCGCTGTTGACCGCAACGTCGCAGCGCATCGCGAGCACCCGGTCGGCGTTCGCCGGCAGCGCGGCGACGGTGGTGTTCAGCGCGCCGAGGTCGATGTCGGCGAGCGCGAGCCGCGCGCCGGCCTCGGCGAAGGCGGTGGCGGCGAGGCGTCCGAGGCCGCTGCCGGCGCCGGTGATCAGTACGGTGCGTCCGCCATAGTCGTAGCGCGCCATGCTGTTCCCCGTCGCTGTTCCGAAGGTTTGCTCAGGCGCAGCCGCGGCGCGCCAGCGTGACGCGCGAGGCGGGGCGCCGGCCCAGCCGTTCGCTGATCCAGACCGCGCAGTCCATCAGCGCCTCGAGCTCGATGCCGCTGTCGATACCGAGTCCGGCCAGCAGGTAGGCGACGTCCTCGGTCGCGACGTTGCCGGATGCGCCGGGCGCGTAGGGGCAGCCACCGAGCCCGGCCACCGAGGCATCGAATACCGTCACGCCGCCCTGCAGCGCCGCATAGATGTTGGCGATCGCCATGCCGTAGGTGTCGTGGAAATGTCCCGCCAGGCAGTGCGTCGGCACGCGCTCGGCGACGCACGCGACCAGCCGGGCGGTCGCCAGCGGCGTGCCGGTGCCGATGGTGTCGCCGAGGCTGACCTCGTAGCAGCCCCCGTCGTAGAGCGCCGCGGCCACGTCGCGCACGCGCTCGGGAGCGACCGCGCCTTCGTACGGGCAGCCCAGCACGCACGAGACGTAACCACGCACGCGCACGCCGGCATCGCGTGCCGCCTCCATGATCGGTGCGAAGCGCGCCAGCGACCCGGCGATCGAACAGTTCACGTTGCGTTGCGAGAAGCTCTCGCTGGCGGCGGCGAACACCGCCACTTCGGTGGCGCCGGCCGAGAGTGCGGCCTCGAAACCGGCCAGGTTCGGTGTCAGCACCGGATAGCTGACCCCCGGAGCGCGGTCCAGCGTGCGCAGCAGTTCGGCCGCGTCCGCCATCTGCGGCACCCACTTGGGCGACACGAAGGCCGTGGCCTCGATGCTGCGCAATCCGGCGGCGGCCAGCCGCGTGATCAGCTCGCGCTTGGTCGCGGTGGGAACGAAGTCGCGCTCGTTCTGCAGCCCGTCGCGCGGGCCGACCTCGACCACGCGCACGCTGCCTGGCAATGTGCTCACGCCAGCGTTTCCGTCAGCGTGAACTCCAGTGCCGGCTCGGCGACGAACTTGTGGGCGTCGAGTTCGCGCTCGCCGTCCCAGCGATACGCGACCAGTTGCCCGCCGGGTCGCGCGACGCTGTAGTCCAGGCAGGCGATGTTCGCCGCCAGCGCCGCCGGGGCGCCGCCCAGCCAGTAATGGCCGATGAACACCGGCACATCGTCGTGGGCGTATTCGACCAGGTGGTCGCCGGCGATCGGGTCGTCGGGGATCGCGGTCACGAGTTGCTCGGAGCCGAGGAACGCCGCGCGGTAGCTGCGCGCGCCGCGGTCCCACCAGCGCACGCGGATGTGGTGGCGCACGATGCCGTCGATGTCCTCGAAGCGGTGGTGGGCGGGCAGCGGGATTTCCTTGCCCTTGAGCAGGGTCTCCACCGCCTTGTACTCCCACTTGCCCGGCGTGCACGCGGCGTAGAGCAGACTGTTGCTCAGCCTGCCGTCACGGCCGTAGAAACGCGCGATGCGCTCGATCGCGGCGCCGTCCCAGCACGCGTGCACCACGCGCAACCCGCCCAGATCCAGCCACAGTGGCAATCGGGCGAACCAGTCGAGCAGTTCGCGGTACTCCTCGGTGTATTCCCATGCGTCGAGGAAGGCCTTGTGCTGCTGGTAGTTGTGCGCGTCGTGCTCGCGGAAGTAACCGCCGCCGGCGCGCGGGGTCGCGTAGGCGATCGCGTTGAACTCGTGGTTGCCCATCACCGCCAGCGCGCTGCCGGAGTCGATCATCGGGCGCACGATGCGGATCACGCCACGCTGCGCCGGGCCGCGGTCGATGAAATCGCCGAGGAACACCGCCCGCCGGGTCGGGTGCCGGTACGCGCCGTCCACTTCTGCATACCCCAGCGTGCCCAGCAATGCCTCGAGCGTGCGCGAGTGGCCGTGGATATCGCCGATGATGTCGTAACTCACGCCGTCCGCCTCCCGCGCTTACTGCGTCCTGCGGGCCATTCTAGCCGACCCCCCGGGCCTACTGCGACCGGTGGCATGGTGGTGCTCACGCCGGTTGTACGGTGTGGTGCGCACGGGTGGATCGCCCCGTGTACCGCGATGGACACGCCCGCAGTGGCTCTCTATGCTGCGATCCGCCGCGGGCCGACCCGCGGTGCCGGGAGAGGCAATGGAAGAGTCACTGTTCAGCGCCGCGTTCTGGCTCGCGGTGGGCCAGATCATCGCGATCGACATCCTGCTCGGCGGTGACAACGCGGTGGTGATCGCGCTGGCCTGCCGCAGGCTGCCGCCCGAACAGCGCCGGCTCGGCATCCTGTGGGGCGTGGCCGGGGCGATCGTCCTGCGCGTGGTTCTGATTTTTTTCGCGCTGCAGTTGCTCGCGCTGCCGCTGCTGAAGGCGGTCGGTGCGCTGCTGCTGTTGTGGATCGGCGTGAAGCTGCTGCAGCCCGAACACGAGGGACACACCCAGGTCGGCGCCAGCACGACCCTGTGGGGCGCGATCCGCACGATCATCGTCGCCGACGCCGTGATGAGCCTCGACAACGTGATCGCGGTGGCCGGCGCCGCCAGGGGCAGCATGGCGCTGGTGGTATTCGGGATCGTGGTCAGCATCCCGATCATCGTCTGGGGCAGCCGCTTCGTGCTGCGGCTGATGGATCGGTTCCCGGTCGTGATCACGCTGGGGGCGGCGCTGCTCGGCTGGATCGCCGGCGAGATGCTGGTGACCGACGTCAGCGTCGCACCGCTCCTGGCCGACGCACCGCACTGGGTGGACAAGGCCAGCGCGGCGACCGGTGCGCTGGGGGTGGTGGTGACCGGCAAGTGGCTGGCGCGCCGATACGCAGCCGTGGTGCCCGCCGTGCGCGAGATCGCTATCGAACCGCGTGATGGCGACCGCTGAGGGCGGGGGGCAAGTCAATGCAACCGTGGGGAGGAGAGCGATGAGCCTGCGCGTGCTGGTGGCGGTGGACGGCTCTGGGCATGCGCTGCGCGCGGTGGAGCACCTGCTGCGCCTGAGCGAGGCGGGCTGCGTGCTCGAGGCGCACTTGCTGAACGTGCAACTGCCGCTGGAAACCGGCCATGTGCGGATGTTCATCGCGCGTGAGTCGCTCGAAGAGTATTACCGCGACGAAGGCCTCGAGGCCCTGCGTGAGGCGTGTGCTCTGCTCGAGCGGGCCGGGCAGGCATACACCTCGCACATCGCGGTCGGCCACGCCGGCGAGGCAATCGCCCGTTACGCGCGCGAGCTGGGCGTCGACCTCGTGGTGATGGGAACCCACGGGCGCACCGGCCTGCGCCACGCGGTGATGGGCTCGGTCGCGGTGGACGTGCTGCGGCTCGCGCCGGTGCCGGTGACGGTGGTCCGGCCGGCGCCCGGCTGAGAGCCCTTAGTCCTCGAAGCTGATCATCACCTTGGCCGAGGCGTCGGTGTCGCGCGCCGTGGCCAGCGCCTGCATGAAGTCCTGCAGCCGGAAGCGGTGGCTGATGATCGGTGCGACGTCGATCGCCGGATCCCGCAGCATCTCGATGACCTCGGGGAACTCCTTCGGGTAGGCGATCGCACCGCGGATCGCGAGTTCCTTCATCATCACCAGC
>CAUJIL010000066.1 GCA_963204845.1 Pseudomonadota bacterium
TACGATGGGGATGGAGTACGACGCTGCAATGAAGGCCGCGGTGGCCGAACTCCAGAGCATGGTCGCGGCCGGGGGCGTCAGCGGCGTGTACCTGCGTTCGGGCAAGCCGGGCCAGTTCTTCGCCGGCGGTGACATCAAGGAAATGCTCGAGTCGGACCTGAACCCGGCGCCCGGGCGCAAGCAGGAACTGTTCGAGGGCATCCTGGCGGCGAAGGCGCCGCTGCGCACGCTCGAGACGCTCGGCGTGCCGGTCGCGGTGGGCATCAACGGCGCCGCGCTCGGCGGCGGTTTCGAGATCGCGCTGGCCTGCCACTTCCGCATCGCGCTGCCGGGCGTGGATGTCGGTCTGCCGGAAGCGCAGATCGGTCTGATGCCGGGTGCCGGCGGCGTGGTGCGCACCACGCGTCTGGTCGGGTTGCAGGAGGCGATCACGCTGATCAGCCAGGGCGCGCGGATCAAGAGCGAGAAGGCGCTCGAGAAGGGTTTGCTGCACGAGATCGCCGCCGACGAGGCCGCGATGCGCGAACGCGCGCACGCCTGGCTGCTCGCCAATCCCGGCGCGAAGCAGCCGTGGGACACCGAGGGTTACCGGATTCCCGGCGGCGGACCCGAGCACAAGGCGAACCAGGGGCTGATGATGCTGGGCCCGGTCAACGTGATGAACCAGACCAAGGGCCTGATGCCGGCGCAGAAGGCGATCTTCGCGGCCGTGGCCGATTGCGCGCGGGTCGATTTCGACACCGCGCAGAAGATCGAGGCGCGCTATTTCCTCAGCCTCCTGCTCGACCAGACCGCGCGCAACATGATGACGGCGTTCTTCGTGCAGATGAACGCGATCACCAAGGGTGCCAGCCGCCCGGCCGGCATCGCGCGCCGCAAGGTGAAGACGCTCGGCATCCTGGGTGCCGGCCAGATGGGGGCGGGCATCGCCTACGCGGCAGCGCGCAAGGGCATCGTGGCGATCCTGAAGGACGTCGACCTGGGCGCCGCGGAGCGCGGCAAGGACTACGCGCGCCAGGCCTGCGCGAAGAACCAGCGCATGTCCGACGCCGAGCGCGAGGCGCTGCTCGGCCTCATCCGCACCACTGACAGCTACCCCGATCTCGCGGGCTGCGATGCGGTGATCGAGGCGGTGTTCGAGCGCCGCGACATCAAGGCCGCCGTGACGCGCGAGGTCGAGGCGGTGCTCGGGCACGAGGCGCTGCTCGCGTCCAACACCTCCGCGCTGCCGATCACCGAACTCTCCGAGGCCTCGGTGCGACCGGCGAACTTCATCGGCATGCACTTCTTCTCGCCGGCCGACAAGATGCCGCTGGTCGAGATCATCTGTGGCGAACAGACCGGGGACGCGGCGCTCGCGGCCGCCTTCGACCTGGCGCAGCAGCTCGGCAAGACACCGATCGTGGTCAACGACGCCCCGGGTTTCTTCACCACCCGCGTCATCGGCAAGACCGTCTCGCAGGGTGCGCGGATGGTGCTCGAAGGCATCGACCCGGTGCTGATCGAGGCCGCCGCGCGCGCCAACGGCTCGCCGGTGGGGCCGCTCGCGGCGATCGACGAGATCAGCCAGGAAACGGCCTACCGCAACGGACTGCAGATGAAGGCCGACGTCGAGGCACGTGGCGAGACGTGGCAGGAGCAACCGGCCGGGGAACTGGTGCGGCGCATGGTCGAGGACTTCGGCCGCAAGGGCCGGCGATCCGGGGGCGGGTACTATGACTACCCCGAAGGCGGCAAGAAGCGCATCTGGCCGGGCCTGAAGCAGCATTTCGCGCCGCACGGCTTCCGCGAGCTGCCGTTCGAGGACATCAAGGACCGGCTGGTCTTCGCCCAGTGCATCGAGGCGGTGCGCGCGATGCAGGAAGGCGTGATCACCAGCGCGGCCGACGGCAACATCGGCTCGATCATGGGCATCGGCTTCCCGGCGCAGACCGGTGGCGTATTCCAGTGCATCAACGCCTGGGGGCTGCCGCGCTTCCTCGCGCGTGCGCGCGAACTCGCCGAACGTTACGGCGAGGACTTCGAGCCGCCGCGGCTGCTGATCGAGAAGGCCGAGCGGGGTGAACTGTTCCGCTGAGCCGTGGGGCGCCCGGTGCGCTGCGGCGTCACCCGGGGTCGTGGTTGCCTGGCTGGTCAAACCGCGGTGCCGGTTTATAATGAAGCTTCAGCAGCATTTCCGTGGCGGTTATGGCAAGGAAGAGTCCCGACGGCAAGACGCCAGCAGGCGGTCGCAAGTCCGGCGCCGACGCCGAATCGATTTTCGGCGACAAGCGCACCGGGCAGGACCGTCGCGGCGGCAGCGAGCCGATCGACGACAACCGGCGCAAGGCGGGCGAGCGGCGCAAGGCCGGTACCGGTGCGCAGGCCACCTGGTGGCTCGAGCGTGACTACGTCGAGAGCCACCACTTCGTGCAGAAGTCCACTGGCTCGCGTGGGCGTTCGCGGGACGACGAGTCCTCCGACGAGTGAGCCGCCGCCGTAACGCCGGCGCCGTGTGTTCGCGCCGCGCGTCCGTTCCCCGGATTCCGCCCGGGGCCCGGAGTCGCTGCCCGGCGCGATAGCGCGCAATCAACCCTTGCTGTCCTGGAGCCTGACATGACCGAACTGGTGGTCGAGATCACGCGCGAGAACGCGCAACGCATGCTGATCGAGGAGTCGCACAAGCGGGCCGTGTTGATCGATTTCTGGGCGGACTGGTGCAGTCCGTGCAAGATGCTGCTGCCGATCCTCGACAAGCTGGTGCGCGAGTACGGTGGCCAGGTAATGCTCGCGAAGGTCGATTGCGACCAGCTGCAGCCGATCGCGCAGCAGTTCGGGGTGCGCAGCCTGCCGACCGTGATCCTGATGAAGGACGGCCAGCCGGTGGACGGCTTCGTCGGCGCGCAGCCCGAGTCGGCGGTGCGCGAGATGCTCGAGAGGCACCTGCCGAAGCCCTGGGACGACGCGATCGGCCGGGCGCTGGACATGCTTGCGGCCGGCGATACCGCCGGCGCCCTGCCGCTGGCACGAGCGGCCTACGAGGAATCCGGGCAACGGGCCGACATCGCGAAGGTCTACGCCGAGGTGCTGATCGAACTGAACCGGCTCGACGACGCCCAGCTCGTGCTCGATTCGATCCCGATGGTCGACCAGGACGCGGATTACGAGCGGCTGATCGCCGAGCTCCAACTCAAGCGCCAGGCTGCCGACACGCCCGAAATCCAGTCCCTGCTGCGGGCGCGCGAGCGCAACCCGGACGACATGGACATCGGCTACCAGCTCGCGGTGCAATACAGCCAGTCCGGCCGTGCGCGCGAGGCGCTGGAGATCCTGTTGGAGATCCTGCACCGCAACCGCGAGTTCCGCGACGGCGAGGCGCGCCGGACGCTGCTCGACATCGTGCGCTCGTTGGGCAAGGGCGACCCGCTGGCCGCCGAGTACCAGCGCAAGCTGTTCGCCCTGATGTACTGACAGGCAGGCGCCGGCGCGTTGCGCGCCGTGGGCCCACGGGTGCCATCCGCGTAGGTTCGGCCTGTGGCCGAACGATGCCCCCGTAGGTTCGGCCTGTGGCCGAACATTCGTCCGGGCACAGCCCGGATCTACAGATAGCGTGCCAGCAGCGCGTAGTCCGGGTCGCGCAGCGCCGCGGCGGCTTCCGGCAGCGGCAGGCGTACCACGTGTCCCGAACCCGGCGCCACCTCGCGCCGCTCGCCGTCTTCGCTCCACAGGTCCCCGAGCGTGAAATCGCAGTTGCCCTGAGGTGTCATCAGCTCGAGGCGGTCGCCCACGGCGAAGCGGTTGTTGACCGATACCGTCAGCAGGCCGGCGGCCGCATCGACCGCGAGCACCTCGCCGACGAACTGCTGGTAGTCGCCGCGCGAGACGCCCTGCTCGTAGTTCTGGTATTCGCCCGGCGGATGGCGGCGGTAGAAGCCCTCGGTATAGCCGCGGCTCGCGAGCTTCTCCAGTTCGTCCATCAGGCGCATGTCGAAGGCGCGCCCTGCCAGCGCGTCGTCGATGGCGCGCCGGTAGGCCTGCGCGGTGCGCCCCACATAGTAGTGCGACTTGGTGCGCCCCTCGATCTTCAGGCAGTCCACGCCGATCTCGATCAGCCGCTGCACGTGCTGGATCGCGCGCAGGTCGCGCGAGTTCATGATGTACGTACCGTGCTCGTCCTCGTAGGCCGGCATGTACTCGCCGGGACGGCCTTCCTCCTGCAGCAGGAAGATGCGGTCGCCGCCTGCAGTGACCGCCTCCGGTTCGTGCAGCGCGACCACGTCGCCGGAGGCGGTCTCGACGGCCTCGTGTGCCTGGTACTTCCAGCGGCAGGTATTGGTGCACGCGCCCTGGTTCGGGTCGCGGTGCGTGATGTAGCCCGACAGCAGGCAGCGTCCCGAGTACGCAATGCACAGCGCGCCGTGCACGAATACCTCGATCTCGATGTCAGGGCAGCGCTCGCGTATCTCGGCGACTTCCTCCAATGCCAGTTCGCGCGAGAGGATCACGCGCGTCAGGCCCATGTTTTTCCAGAACTTCACGGCTGCCCAGTTGATCGCGTTGGCCTGCACCGACAGGTGGACCGGCATTTCCGGCCAGCGCTCGCGCACCAGCATGATCAGTCCCGGATCGGCCATGATCAGCGCGTCGGGGCGCATCGCGATCACCGCTTCCATGTCCGCGAGGTAGCTGCGCAGCTTGTCGTTGTGCGGCGAGACGTTGCTGGCCACGAAGAACTGCCGGCCGCGCGCATGCGCGTACGCCACCGCCTCGGCGAGGCGGTCGATGCGGTTGAAGTCGTTGTTGCGCACGCGCAGGCTGTAGCGCGGCTGGCCCGCGTAAACGGCATCGGCGCCGTACGCGAACGCGTACTGCATGGACTTGAAGGTGCCGGCCGGGGACAGGAGTTCGGGGCGGCGCATGGCAAGCTCCGGCGTTTTGCGCGAGGGGTGAGGGCGTTATTATCCGGCCCCGTTCCACGGCCGACCAGTGAATAAGGCCGCACCCCGAGTCGCCCGACTGCATGGGTGGCGGCAAGCGCCGTGGGCTGAACCCTAGCCCTGGCCGTTCGTGTCCGCGGGCGCCGGTGGTTCGGCGAGCTCGCGCTGCTGGTCCTCGAGGTACAGGCGGTGCAGCGCTTCCTGCGAGCGCACGCGGCGGCGGTGGCCGCGGTCCCGGTAGCCGTTGTCCTGGTCGCCGTGCAGGAGGCGCGCCTTGACGTTGTCGGCCCACTGGGTGTCCAGCAGTCGCTGCAGCAGTCGCTGCGCTTCGGGGTCGTAGATCGGCACCGTGACCTCGACGCGGTGGTCGAGGTTGCGGGTCATCAGGTCGGCCGACGAGATGAAGTAGCGCGGCTCGCCGTTGTTGTGGAACACGTAGACCCGGCTGTGTTCGAGGAAGCGGTCGACGATGCTGATCGCCTCGATGTTGTCGCTGACGCCCTCGACCCCGGCCACCAGGGCGCACATGCCGCGCACGATCGCGCGTATCTTCACGCCGGCCTGCGAGGCCTCGTACAGGCGCTCGATGATCTCCTCGTCGACCAGGTTGTTGCATTTGATGAAGATCCTCGCCGCGCGTCCGGCGCGGGCGTTGATCACCTCGGTGTGGATCAGACGCAGCAGCGTCGAGCGGTTGCCAAGCGGCGAGACCGCGAGGTGGCGGAACTTGTGGCGCCGGTACGTGTGGCGGATGAAGTCGAAGACGTTGTGCACGTCCTCGGTGAGCTCGGGGTCGGCGGTGAACAGCGCGAGGTCGGTGTAGACGCGCGCCGTCTTCTCGTTGAAGTTGCCGGTGCCGATGTGTGCATAGCGCCGCAGCTGGCTGCCTTCCTGGCGATTGATCAGGATCAGCTTCGAGTGCACCTTGAGCCCGGGGATGCCGAAGATCACGTGCACGCCGGCTTCGGTGAGTCGTTGGGCCCAGTCGATGTTCGCGGCCTCGTCGAAACGCGCGCGCAGCTCGACGATCGCCAGCACGTCCTTGCCGTTCAGCGCGGCGCAGATCAGCGAGTTCGCGATGTGGGAGTCGGCTGCGATGCGGTACAGCGTGACCTGGATCGAGCGCACGCAGGGGTCGATCGCCGCCGCGCTCAGCAACTGCTCGGTGTAGCGGAACGAGTGGTACGGGTAGTTCAGCAGGATGTCGCCGGTGGCGATGGCGGCGAAGATGTTGCGCTGGGCCTCGATGCGCGGTGACTTCAGCGGATTCAGCTGGCGGTTCTCCAGCGCGCGCGGGCCCAGGTTCGGAAAGCCCATGAAGTCCTTCGAGTTGTGGTAGCGCGCGCCGGGCAGCACGTTGTCGTAGCTGCCGAGCCGCAGGCGTCGCACCAGCGTGTCGAGCATGTCGTTCGGCATGCGCCGGTCGTAGACCAGGCGCACCGGGTCGCCGAGCTTGCGCTTCCTCAGGCCGCTGGCCAGCGCATCGACCAGGCTTTGCGTGATGCCCTCGCCGAGTTCCAGCTCGGCGTCGCGCGTGAGCTTGAACTGGAACGCATCGGCCTGCGCGATCGGGAACACGCCCTTGAACACGTCGGGCAGGCAGGCGCGGATGATGTTGTCCAGCACCATCAGTACCTGCCGCCCGGGGTGCGCCGCCGGCGACGGCAGTGCCACGAAGCGCGGCATCCGGTCGGACGGAACGTTCACGATCGCGTAGCGGCTGTTCTGGTTCGCGAGCTGCATGCGCACCGCGAGGTAGATCGAGCCGTCATCGAGTTGGGGTATCGGCGAACCCTCGGCGAGGATGATCGGCGTCAGCGCCGGCATCACGCGGCTGAAAAAGTAGCGGCG
>CAUJIL010000067.1 GCA_963204845.1 Pseudomonadota bacterium
CGTTGTTGACCAGCAGGTCGATGCGTCCCCACTCGGCGTAGGTGCGCTCGATCGCCGCGTCGATCGACGCGAGGTCGAGCAGGTCGAGCCGGATCGGCAGCGCGCGCCGGCCCAGGCGTTCGATCTCGGCCGCCGTGGCGCGCAGGCTGCCCGGCACGGGTCCGTTGCCCGGATCGTGCGCGCCGCCGCGCGGCACCTCGCCGTCCTCCAGCGTGCGCGCGGTGACGACCACGTCGAAACCCTTGCGCGCCAGCGCGATCGCGGTCGCCTTGCCGATGCCGCGGCTCGCGCCGGTGATGAAAGCCACTTTCGCACCCATGCCGGTCGTTCTCCGTTGTCGTGATGAACCGGCGCACAGGGTATCATCCCGCGCCGCCCGCCGGAGCACCCGCCTTCGGCCGACTCCCGCATATCGACTCCGGAGATTCCCGATGAGCACGCTGCCGCCCTGCCCCCGCTGCCAGTCGACCTACACCTACGTCGACGGCGTGAACTACGTCTGTCCCGAATGTGCGCACGAGTGGCCCTGCGCGGGCGAAGGCGAGGTGCCGGCCTCCGAGGAGACGCCGGTGCTGGACGCGAATGGCAATGCGCTCGCCGACGGCGACACGGTCACCGTGATCAAGGACCTGAAGGTCAAGGGATCCTCGCTGGTCGTGAAGGTCGGCACCCGCGTGAAGAACATCCGCCTGGTCGGCGGCGATCACAACATCGACTGCCGCATCGACGGCATCGGCGCGATGAAGCTCAAGTCCGAATTCGTGCGCAAGGCCTGATACCGCAGGGCGGGGCTTGAAACGCGCCGTCCGACCCCCATCTGGTAAACGTGCGCGGTCGGCCCGCCCGCCATCGGCGATCGCGGAATTCCCGCGTAGCGCGCGGCGCCGGCACGCCCTGCGGCGCACCGAGAGGGCCGGAGCGTACACCACACCAATGCAACTGGAGTCGGAGGTAAACGATGTTCACGTACCTGACGAACGGAGAACGCAGCCTGTTCGACGAATTCGACCGGCTGCAACGCGAGATGGACCAGCTGTTCGGCAGCTGGCCGCGCGGCGCGATCCGCGGCGGGCGCGCCGGCGCCTTCCCGCCGATCAATATCGGCGCGACGGACGACGAGGTCCACGTCTACGTGTACGCCCCGGGCTTCGATGCCTCGCGTTTCGACGTCACGATCCAGCAGAACGTGCTGAGCATCGGCGGCAGCCGCGCGCCGGAGCCGCGCGAGAAGCGCACCTGGTATCTGCGCGAGCGCTTCGAGGGCGATTTCCGCCGGGCCGTGACACTCCCCGAGGACGTCGATCCCGAGCGCGTGGAGGCCAGCTACCGCAACGGCATCCTGCATCTCGTCATCAAGCGCCGCGCCGCCGTGCGCCCGCGCCAGATCCCGATCGCCTGAGGAGGACACGACCATGAGCGAACGCAAGACCACGGAGAAAACGGCCCCGGCGGCAGCCGCGAGCGAAGCGGCGCTGCGGCCGGGCGTCGAGGTGTACGAGGATGCCGAAGGGATCACGCTGATCGCGGACCTGCCCGGCGTGGCGCCCGAAGGGCTGAACCTGCAGGTGGACAAGGACACGCTGCTGATCGAAGGCAACGCGGACCTCGCGCTGCCCGAGCGCCTGCAGCCGCTGCACGCCGAGGTGCGCAGCAAGACCTGGCGGCGCAGTTTCGCGCTGAGCGGCGAACTCGATCCCGACGGCATCGAGGCCCGCCTCAGGGACGGCGTGCTGCGCCTGCACATCCCCAAGCGCGCCGAAGTGCGCCCGCGCCGCATCGAGGTCCGCGTAACGTAGGTTCGGCCTGTGGCCGAACGAATGTCCGGGCACAGCCCGGACCTACGGGAATCCGTCCGGGCACAGCCCGGACCTACGGGCGGGGTTTACGGGGGCGCTTGCGGGCGCGCCGGGCAAGGATGTGTTCGGCGAATTCCGCATGCGCCAGGTAGCCCTTCTTGGCCAGCCAGACGATCGAGTCGCCCAGTGACTCGCGGATGTCGCGGTACTCGAGGTTCAGCTCGCGCTTGACCTTCGAGTCGTCCGAGGGCGTCCATTCGGTTGCGTACCATACGGCCTCGAAGGTGACCGGCGCCTTGAACGGCTTGATGCGGTGCACCACGTCGCCGAGTCGCCCCAGCGCCTGCAGCATGCCCTTCGAGACGCGCACCCGGCGCAGCCGCGCGCCGATCACGTCCTCGACGATGTCGGCCATCTCGGCCCAGGAGAAGAACTGCCCGCCCATCATGTAGCGGGCCGGCGGACCGCCGCGCTCGATCAGGCGCACGTGCGCGGTCGCCAGGTCGCGCACGTCGATCATCTGCGTACCCGAAGTGGTGATCACGAACACATCGTCGAGCAGCGTCACCAGTCCCTGCATCGCCTCGCTCAGCCCGGGATCGTCTGGCCCGATGATGCTGCCCGGATAGGTGGTGTAGATACCCGCGCCGTTCTGCTGCAGGCCGCGCACGTACAGATCGGACTCGATCTTCGAACGCCCGTAGCCCACCGCCTGCGTGCCGAGCGGGGAGTTCTCGTCGACCTTGTCCAGGCCCGGATTGAACAGCGCCGTGCTGCTCGAGACCTGCACGATGCGCTCGATGCCGCGCGCCACCGCGCCGCCGATCACCAGCTCGGTGCCGCGGCGGTTCACACGGATCGTCTGCAGCGCGTCGGTGGCGTGGATGTTGACGTTGGCCGCGGCGTGCACCACGGCGTCGCAGCCCGCCAGCGCCCGCTCCACCGACTGCTCGTCGGCGATGTCGCCCTGCACGTGGTCGAGCGCGTCCAGTCCGAAGGGCCCCAGCACGCGGCGCATCTTGTCGGTGCTGCGCACCAGCAGCCGCACATCGTGCCCGGCCTCGTGCAGCGCCCTGACGGTGTGGAAACCGACGAAACCGGTGCCGCCGGTCACCAGTACCCGCAAGCCGCTGGTGGTCTTTCTGCGTGCACTCCGTGCCATGCAATACTCCTCTCAGAGATGTGGTTCGACCAGCCGCGCCAGGTCCACCCGCGCCCCGAGACGCGCCGCGAGCAGGTACATGCCGCCGAGCTTGCGGTGCAGGAACACCGCATCCGCCGGCGGATTGTGCCGGTAACCGCCCTCGAATCCCAGCTCCAGCGCCGCGTCGCGCAGCCGCGCCGGCAGATCCGAGGCAGCGAAGTCGTAGCGGCTGCCGGCGAGCAGCGGCTCGCTGGCGAGCTCGAACAGATCGAGCAGCGCCTCGCGATAACGCGGCTCGAGGTGGCGCGGAAAATAGCCGATCGCGTGCGCCCCGGCGAGCAGCCGCGCGCGATCGCTCTCCAGCGCGCCGCGGAACAGCGTGCGGTAGCCCGCCACGATGCGCAACGAATAGCGCCGCGTGGCGCCGAAGTCGAGCAGCGCGATGCGCCGCGCGGCCTCCTGGTAGCGGTAGTTGGCGAAGTTCGGGTCGGTCTGCACGAGGCGGAACTCGAAGATCTCGCGGAACAGCAGCCGGAACAGCAGTTCCGCGATGCGGTCACGCACCGCCTGCGCCGCAACGTCCATGCCCTCCAGCGGCCGGCCCGGCAGAAAGCTCATCGCGAGCACCCGGCGCCGCGTCAGCGCGGCGTCGACCTCGGGCATCACGAAACCGGGATCGTCGGCGAGCAGCGCACCGAAACGCTGCAGGTGCTCGGCCTCGCGCAGGTAATCGGCCTCGGCGCGCAACTGGCGCTTGGCCTCGGTGAGCAGCGGCCCGACGTCGATTCCGGCCGGCAGCAACCGCGTGAGCCGCAGCAGCGCCGCGACGTTGTCGACGTCGCTGTCGATCGAGCGCGCCACGCCCGGATACTGGATCTTGAGCGCGAGCTGGCGCCCGTCGAGCGTGGTCGCCCGGTGCACCTGCCCGATCGATGCCGCGGCGATCGGCTGCCAGCCGAAATCAGCGAACAGCCGCTGCCAGTCCTTGCCCCACGCCTCGTGCAGCACCGCCTCGAGTTGCGCGCGCGGCATTGCCTCGGCATCGGCGCGCAGCCGCGCCAGGATCGCAGCCAGCTCCGGTGGCAGCAGGTCACCGCTGTCCATCGACAGCAGTTGCCCGAACTTCATCGCCGCGCCGCGCAGCGTCGCGAGTTGCCCGGCGAGCCGGCGCGCATTGGCCGGCGTCAGCACCAGGTCGCGCGCGCGCGGCAGGTTGCCGCGCGCCAGCTGGCGCCCGCCTTCGGCCAGCACGCCGCCGGCGATGCCGGTCGCCAGCCGCGCCATGCGGCCCAGCCGCGCCAGCCGCCCGCTCGGCACCGGCGCGCCGCGCCGCCCCTCGTCGTCCCTTGCCGCCACTGCCCACCTCCGCCCCGAACTCGCCCGCATCGCGCGCGCGCTCCGCTGCAACTGTGCGTGAACACGCAGGCGTGTGATTGTGCGCGAACGCGCGCATGCGTGCACGCCGGGACGTGCCCGGGCCCGCCGTGTAGAATCCGTGCCATCTTCCCCTGCCGACCAGGCCCCATGCGCCGAAGCCGATTCGACAGCACCGAGGCGCGCGGATTCGCCTGGCGCGCGCTCGCCCTGATCGCACCGTACCTGCTCGAGTACCGCGCGCGGATCGTGCTCGCGCTTGCGTGCCTGGTCGCGGCCAAGGTCGGCAGCATCTGGGCGCCGTTCCTGCTCAAGCACGCCGTCGACGGCATGAGTGCCGCCGCCGGCGACTGGCTGGCGGCAGCCGCGGGGCTGATCGTGGCCTACGGGCTGGCGCGCTTTGCCAACGTGCTGTTCGGCGAGATCCGCGACACGCTGTTCGGCCGTGTCACCGAGCATGCGATGCGCCGCATCGGGCTGCGCGTGTTCGAGCACCTGCACGCACTCGACCTGGACTTCCACCTCGAACGGCGCACCGGGGGACTCGCGCGCGACATCGAACGCGGCACCAACGGCATCAGCTTCCTGATGCGATTCTTCGTGTTCAACATCGCGCCGGCGCTGGTCGAAATCGTGGTCGTCGCGGCACTGCTCGCATGGAACTACGGCGTCGGCTACGCAGCGATCACGCTGGCCTCGGTGCTGGTCTACGTGGGCTTCTCGGTGGCGACCACCGAGTGGCGCACCGCGTATGTGCGCGAGGCCAACCGCGCGGATTCCGCCAGCAACACGCTGGCCATCGACAGCCTGCTCAACTACGAAACGGTGAAGTACTTCGGCAACGAGGCGCACGAGGCCCGGCGCTACGACGCGGAGCTCGAACGCTGGGAGCGCGCGCGGCGGCGCAACCGGCTCACGCTGTTCGCGCTGAACGGCGGCCAGGCGGGGATCGTGGCCTGCGCGATGACCGGCGCCATGCTGCTGGCAGCCGTCGACGTGAACCGCGCGCGCATGACGATCGGCGATTTCGTGCTGGTCAACGCGTTCATGATGCAGCTGTTCATGCCGCTGAATTTCCTCGGCATGGTGTATCGCGAGATCAAGGGCTCGCTGGCGGCGATCGAGCAGATGTTCGGCCTGCTCGCGGTGCAGCCGCGCATCACCGACCGGCCCGGCGCGCCGGCGCTCGCGGTGCGCGGCGCCGAGGTCGAGTTCCGCGGCGTGTCGTTCCGCTACCACCCGGATCGCCCGATCCTCGACGACGTGAGCTTCGCGATCCCCTCGGGCAGCAAGCTGGCGGTGGTCGGGGCGAGCGGTGCGGGCAAATCGACGCTGGTGAAGCTGCTGTTCCGCTTCCACGACCCCGACGGCGGCGCGGTGCTGATCGACGGCCAGGACATCCGCGGCGTGACGCAGTCCTCGCTGCGCGCGGCGATCGGCATCGTGCCGCAGGACACCGTGCTGTTCGACGATTCGCTGCTCGAGAACATCCGCTTCGGACGCCCCGGGGCCAGCGACGAGGAGGTGCGCGAGGCCGTACGGCTGGCGCATCTGGCGGAGTTCGTCGCCGAGCTCCCGGCGGGTCTCGCGACCCGCGTCGGCGAACGCGGCCTGAAACTCTCCGGCGGCGAACGCCAGCGGGTCGCGATCGCGCGCACCATCCTCAAGCGCCCGCCGATCCTGGTCTTCGACGAGGCGACCTCCTCGCTCGACAGCCACTCCGAGCGTCTGATCCTCGACGCGCTGGCCGCGATCGCCACCGGCCACACCAGTCTGGTGATCGCGCATCGCCTGTCGACCGTGGTCGACGCCGACCGCATCGTGGTGCTGTCGCATGGACGCGTGGTGGAACAGGGGCGCCATGCAGAACTGCTGGCCGCCGATGGCGCCTACGCGGCGCTATGGCGCCACCAGCAGTCGGCCGCCGCGTCGTCGTCTGTGCCAGCGGGC
>CAUJIL010000068.1 GCA_963204845.1 Pseudomonadota bacterium
CTGCCGCAGACGTTCTGGGAACGTTCGATGATCACCAGGCCGCGCGATCGCGAGGTGGTGTGCCACGCCTCGGCGTGGGACGTGGACAACAAGGACGACCTGCGCATCAAGATGTGCACCCTGGTCAACGCGACGGACTTCGTGACCGTGCACCACGAACTCGGGCACAACTTCTACCAGCGTGCATACAACAAGCAGCCGTTCCTGTACCTGGGCAGCGCCAATGACGGCTTCCACGAAGCGATCGGCGACATGATCGCGTTGTCGGTGACACCGGAGTACCTCGTCAGCATCGGCCTGCTCGACGCCGACAAGGTGCCCGACGCCTCGCGCGACATCGGATTGCTGCTGCGCCAGGCGCTGGAGAAGGTGCCGGGAATGGCGTGGACGGTGCTGGTCGACAAGTGGCGCTGGGGCGTTTTCGACGGCAGCGTCACGCCGCAGTCCTACAACAAGGCCTGGAACGATCTGCGCCTGGAGTACATGGGTGTGGTGCCGCCGGTGCCGCGCAGCGAGGAGGATTTCGATCCCGGTGCGAAATTCCACATTCCCGGCAACACGCCGTACGCGCGCTATTTCCTCGCGCGCATGCTGCAGTTCCAGTTCTACCAGCGTGCCTGCGAGATCGCGGGCTGGCAGGGGCCGCTGCACCGCTGCTCGTTCTACGGTAACCGCGACGTCGGGGCGAAACTCGATGCGATGCTCGCGATGGGGCGCTCGCGCCCGTGGCCCGATGCGCTGGAGGCCTTCACCGGAACCCGCGAGATGAGCGGCAAGGCGGTGCTGGCGTATTTCGCGCCGCTGCAGGCGTGGCTGGAGGAACAGAACCGCGGCCAGCAGTGCACCTGGTAGGTTCGGCCTGTGGCCGAACATTGCAGGCGCCACACCTGTCCGGGCACAGCCCGGACCTACGCGAACCTGCTCCGTCAACCAACGGACGGCATCGACCGGATCACGGCCAGGAACGCGGCGGCGTAGCGTTCGCGCTTGCGTTCGCCCACGCCGCCCAGTTGACCGAATTCCGCCTCGTCGCGCGGCAGTCGTTCGCACATCTCGCGCAACGTGCTGTCGTGGAAGATCACGTAGGGCGGGACGTTCTGCTCGGCGGCGAGCGCGCTGCGACACGCGCGCAGCGCATCCCACAGCACGCTGTCGACGCCGGAGCCCCCGGGCGCTGGCGCCGCCGCACGACGGGTTCTGCTGCGCTTCTCCTCCCGTCGCAGCTCGATGCCGGTGTCGCCGCGCAGCAGCGGGCGTGCCTTTTCCTCGAGCCGGACGGCCCCGTAGTCGCCCATGTCCACGCGCAGGTAGGCGCGTGCCACCAGTTGCCGGAAAACCGAACGCCACGTGGTCACGTCGAGCGCTGCGCCCACGCCGAAGGTCGGCAGGCGGTCGTGTCCTGCGGTCGCGATCCGCTCGCCGGAGCTGCCGCGCAACACGTCGATCAGGTAGTTCACGCCGTAGCGCTGCCCGGTGCGCAGCACGGCGCTGAGCGCCATGCGCGCGGACTCGGTCGCGTCCCAGGTCTGCGGTGGTTCGAGGCAGTTGTCGCAGTTGCCGCAGCGTTCGGGTGATTCCTCGCCGAAGTAGTGCAGCAACGCATGGCGGCGGCAGGTCGTGATCTCGCACAGACCCAGCATCGCGTTCAGCCGCTGCTGCTCGGCACGCCGGTGCGCCTCGTCGCCATCGGAGGCATCGAGCATCTGGCGCAGCTTGATCACGTCCTGCAGGCCATGGACCAGCCAGGCGTCCGCCGGCAGTCCGTCACGTCCGGCGCGCCCGGTTTCCTGGTAGTAGGACTCGACGGTCTTCGGCAGGTCGAGGTGCGCGACGAAGCGCACGTCGGGCTTGTCGATGCCCATGCCGAAGGCGATGGTCGCGACCACGATCACGCCGTCCTCGCGCAGGAACCGCGCCTGGTTCGCCGCGCGCGTCGCGGCGTCCAGGCCGGCGTGGTACGGCAGTGCGTCGAAACCGCTGGCCACCAGCCAGCGCGCCACGTCCTCGGTCTTGTTGCGCGACAGGCAGTACACGATTCCGGAGTCGCCGGCGTG
This sequence comes from Pseudomonadota bacterium, assembly GCA_963204845.1. Classification (GTDB taxonomy): domain Bacteria; phylum Pseudomonadota; class Gammaproteobacteria; order Pseudomonadales; family UBA5518; genus UBA5518. The sequence goes on from CAUJIL010000068.1 coordinate 2,055, forward strand.
TTCCTCGCGCAGGAAGCGCAGCAGTTGTGCCTGCGGGCTGGTCTTGGGTCCGATGCGGTAGCGGATGTTCGGACGGTCGAAGCTGGCGACGAAGTGCCGGGCGGCGCCGAGATCGAGCCGGGAGACGATCTCGGCACGCGTGCGCTGGTCGGCGGTCGCGGTGAGCGCGATGCGCGGCACGCCGGGGAATTCACGGTGCAGGCGTTCGAGCTGCAGGTAGTCGGCGCGGAAATCGTGTCCCCATTGCGAGACGCAATGCGCCTCGTCGATCGCGAACAGCGCGATCTGCGCCCGCTGCAGCAGCTCGACGGTGCGCGGCTGGAACAGCCGCTCGGGAGCGACGTACAGCAGGTCCAGCGTACCGGCGAGCAGCGCGGCCTCGATCGCTCGCGCGCCGAGGGCGTCGAGGGTCGAGTTCAGGAAGCTTGCGCGCACGCCGAGCTGGCGCAGCGCCTCGACCTGGTTCTGCATCAGCGCGATCAGCGGTGACACCACGATGCCGCACCCCGGGCGCACCAGCGCCGGCACCTGGTAGCACAGCGACTTGCCACCGCCGGTGGGCATCAGCACGAGCGCATCACCGCCACCGACGACCGTCGCGACGATCTCTTCTTGCGGGGAGCGAAAGGCCTTGTGGCCGAAGACGTCCTGCAGGACGCGGGCTGCATCGTTCATGCCGCGATTATACGGGGCGCGACCCCCGCGGCCCACGTCCGCAGGGCGCACTACCCGGATCGATCAGGCCTGCACCAGGTACCAGCGCCAGTCCTGCTCCCCGACCTCGCCCATGAACGCGGCGTATTCGGCGCGCTTGATCGCGAGATAGACCTCGACGAACGCGTTGCCCAGCGCCGCGCGTGCCCAGTCCGATTCCTGCAGCGCGCGCAGGGCGCCGACCCAGTCCGTGGCGAGTCGCTCGCCGTCGCGCGCGTAGCCGTTGCCGGTTACCGGCGGCGGCGGTTCGCGCCGTGCGCGGATGCCTTCGTGCATCGCCGCGAGCATCGCGGCCGCGACCAGGTAGGGGTTCGCGTCGGCCCCTGCGATGCGGTGCTCGACGTGGCGCGAGAATGCCGGCCCGCCCGGCACGCGCAGCGACACGGTGCGGTTGTTCACGCCCCACGTGGGGGCAAGCGGTGCGTAGCTGTTGGCCTGCAGGCGGCGGTACGAGTTCGCGTGCGGACAGAACAGGGCGAGCGCATCCCCGATGTGATCGAGCATGCCGGCGATCGCGTGGCGCAGCAGCGGCGTTCCCGCGGGATCCTCGCTGGCGAACAGGTTGTTCCCGCTGCGGTCGGCGAGACTCGCGTGCAGGTGCAACCCGCTGCCGGAGCACTCGGCGAAGGGCTTGGCCATGAAGCAGGCCTGCAAGCCATGGCGTGCCGCGACGCCCTTGACCGCGCGCTTGTAGCGTGCGCCCTCGTCGATCGCGCGCAGCGCGTCGGGGCGGTGTTCCAGCGTGATCTCGAGTTGTCCGGGAGCGTATTCGGAGATCGCGGTGCGTGCCGGCAGCCCCTGGCTGTCGCAGGCGTCGTAGAGATCGTCGAGGAACGGTTGCAACTGCTCCAGCTCGAGCACCCCGTAGACCTGCGGTGTGTCGGGCCGCAGGCCGTTGGCGAGGCGCGCCGGTTGCGGACGCCCGCTGGCGTCGCGCCCGGTGTCGAGCAGGTAGAACTCGAGCTCGACCGCGAGCACCGGGTGCAGCCCGTCGGTGGCGAGTGCCTCCACTGCCCGGGCGAGCACGTGGCGCGGGTCGGCAACCGCCGCCGGCAGGCCGCGTTCGGGGTGCATCGCCAGTTGCAGCTGCGCGGTCGGTCGCTGCCGCCACGGTTGTGGCAGCAGGCTGCCCGCAAGCGGGAAGGCCCAGCAGTCGGCGTCGCCGACGTCCCACACCAGTCCCGTCCCGGGCACGTCCTCGCCGTTGATCGTGAGCCCGAGGATGCTCGCCGGGAGCGGCCGGCCGTGGCGATACACCGCCAGCAGTGCGTCACGGTGCAGCAGCTTGCCGCGCGGCACGCCATTGATGTCGATCCGGAAGGCCTCGATCGAGCGGACCTCCGGGTGCGCCGCAAGGAAGTGTTCGGCCTCGGCGGGGTCGGCGAATTCCATCACTGGTCCTCCCTGGCGCCGGGAATCGCGAGCAGGCTCGCGAGTGCCTCGTCGAGTGTCGCGAGCAGGCGCCCGACGTCGGCGGCCGTG